>CAZCRM010000090.1:0-6524 GCA_964501085.1 uncultured Methanosarcinales archaeon
AGGTAATTTTGTTGAGGAGTAAAATCATTATCGTATTTCTTGCAATGGTATCGTTGGTAGGAATAGCAGGCGCAGATCAGATTAATGTATATGATCCTGGCACAACAGATGAAGTTACTTCAATGTCCCTCACTCCAGGAGGTCAAGGAGTGGTAAAAGATTTGGTGATTTCAGCATTTATCAATGACGTGGGGACGAGCCATAACTTAACTACTGAAGTATATGTAACTAATAATCCTGGTGGTGCTGCAGACCCAAGTGACATTGTGGTAGAGTTCAAAGAAAGAGGTACATCCCCTAATTGTGGTTCATTAGGATGCAATGTATGGGGAGGTTCTCCATTCAACTGGAAACAAGATTCTGGATCAAGTGAGACCTTAGACGTAAAATTCTCAGCAAAAGCTGGTGCTCCGTCTGGTGCTAAATATTTAATAGAAATAAAAGACCAAGCATCTGGCAGTCCGTTTAAGATTTCTGTCATTGTGGCAACAACAAACATCCCAGAGTTCCCCACTGTAGCGCTACCAGTGGCAGGAGTAATCGGACTTGTCTACCTGCTTAACTTCAGAAAGAAAAAGCAATAATATGAAGAAAATACTATTACCTCTGATAATTACAGCAATTCTCCTGTCTCAGGGATATGCATCTGCTCATGATGAATCTACTGAACATGATAAATCTACTAAAGTGACAGGACAGCTCTGGCTTGAGCCAATAGGTGGTACCTACACAAGTGAGCATCCTGATAGCTGGTTAAAGGAATCATGGGTCATAGGGTATGGTGAGTTCATACTTAACATCACCAACCATCATCAGCATGAAACAATAGAATATCTCTACATACTAACAGCAATCAACTCAGACCCCTCAAACGTGAGTGTTAGAGTGAACAACGTGCTCATCCAGGACTGGAAAAAAGCATCAGGAAAGCCAGAGGTTCCTACCAATCCAGAGTTTGAATATCCTCCCCATGGCATCTATAATGATGAAGCATGGTACAACATCACCAAATTCGCTATAACTATACCCTCTAATGGCAATATCACCATTCCAATCAATACCTCTGGACCTGGAAAAATACACTTTGATGCCGTAGGTGCTGATGTTAGCAATCAAGCGATTGTCTTCGTCCCTCCATCACATGACGTTACCAGCATCCCTGAATTCCCAATAGTAATCCTGCCAGTAGCTTCAATTCTCGTTATCATGCTCCTGCTAAAAGGAGGGAGACAATGGAAATAGTAGAGGTTAGATGTGCAAACTGTGGCAAGGAAATATACGTATATGAGAGCTATGTTAGAGATAAGATGTTCTGCACCATTGCGTGCCTGTATGCACAGTCAGAGTCAATGAAAGACAAGAGTAACGCATAGCTCTTCTAAATTTATTACTTTTTTGCTCAAAAATATTATATATCAATTCACCTATAGGATAGCAAGGTGGATGCTTGAATTACATTTACTGGCAGATACTTGAAATAGCTATTGTGTTTCTTCTCCCTTTCCTGATAATCATAGTTGTTACTCCCCACCTCATACACAAACTCACAAAGAAAGGTCTTGTGGTTAAGGATTATTACAAGAAAGGAAACAAGATGGTTCCCACAGGTGGAGGAATAGCTATCATGTTTGCTGTGCTTTTCTCCATCTCCATAAACTCCCTTTTTTATAAATTCGAAGCTACCAACTATGTGGTACTGAATGTGATCATACTCTTTGGTCTCTTTGGCATCTTAGATGACATGATAGATATTGGCAGACCTGCAAAACTGGTGTTGATGTACTATAGCTCTTACCCCCTGATGCAATACGCTACCTCCTCTTTGGTATGGCTTCCTTTTATTGGGAATGTGGATTTTGGAATTTTTTACAGCCAGCTTATAGTCCCTACATTTGTTCTGGTCACAGCCAACCTCGTGAACATGCACTCAGGATTTAATGGCATGTCCTCAGGTTTGTCCTTAATACTCTTGTTCTCACTTTTAATAAAATCCTTTATGCATTGTAGCTTTGACAACATCATAGCTATAATTGCAATAACAGGCGCCACACTGGGTTTTCATATATTCGAACGCTATCCTTCAAGAATATTCTGGGGAAATGTTGGAGCACTCACCGTAGGTTCTGCCATAGGAACCATTATAGTGATACAGGGATTCATCTTCAGCGGGTTTATCATGCTTCTCCCCCACACCATCAACTTCATCATGTATGTATATTGGAGAATCAAACGATATCCTCTGATAAAGTTCGGAAGGATTAGGGAGGATGGTACCATTGAAGCCCCAAATCCCTTAACACTTAAATGGGTGCTTCCTTATTACAGAAGAGTAACAGAAAGACAGGCAACCTATGCCATGTACGCTCTTACAACAATCTTTTGTATAATTGGTATAATCATTCCTTAAAATGGCTAAGATATATGGTAAAAGTAAGGTAGGAAGAAATGCCTTCCTTGGAGAGGGTGTGATTATCGGCTACCCTACTTCAGATATAATAAGGAAAGCATTATTAGAAAACAAAAGCATTGAGGATATGGATTTTAAAGGTGCAATAATAGGAGATAACCCTGTCATAAGATCATATTCAGTAATTTATTCAGATGTGCATATAGGTGATAACCTTCGTACAGGGCATAATGTGCTCATAAGAGAGCATACATGCATAGGTGATAACGTGCTCATAGGTAGCAACACCATTATTGATGGAGATACTGAGATTGGAAGCAATGTTAGTATTCAAAGTAATGTGTATATACCCTTGAAAGTAATAATAGAAGACAATGTTTTCATAGGTCCATGTGCTGTATTAACCAATGATAAATACCCCATAAGAAAGAAATACCAGCTAAGAGGACCTGTGATCAGAAAAGGCGTTACCATAGGGGCTAATGCCATGATTCTTCCAGATGTTGAGATTGGGGAAGGTGCTTTTGTGGCAGCAGGAGCCCTTGTTACAAAGAATATACCTGCTTGGAAACTTGCTATAGGCATGCCTGCAAGAATAAAAGAGCTACCAGAAGAGCTGAGAACCATAAATAGAATATGATACCAATAGCAAAACCAATCATAGGAGAGGAAGAGATAACCGCTGTGAGAGAGGTTTTGAACTCTGGTGCATTATCTCAGGGCAGGAAGGTTGAGGAGTTCGAGTCTGCCTTTGCTGAATATGTTGGCACAGACTATGCTGTTGCTGTAAGCTCTGGCACTGCTGCCCTGCATGTAGCTATTCTCGCTCATGGTATTAAAGAAGGAGATGAGGTCATAACCACTCCTTTCAGCTTCATCGCCACTGCGAATTCAATATTGTTTACAGGTGCAAAACCAGTTTTCGCTGATCTCGATGAGAATACTTTTAACATAAGCATAGATAGCATAGTTGAGAAAATCACCCCAAGAACAAGAGCTATATTACCTGTGCATCTGTATGGGCAGAGTGCTGATATGAAGAGCATAATGGAGATTGCAGAGGATCATAGCCTAATAGTCATAGAGGATGCATGCCAAGCCCATGGAGCAACCTTTGATGGAAAAAAAGTAGGTAGTTTTGCAACAGGTGTGTTCAGCTTCTATCCAACCAAGAACATGACAACCGGAGAAGGAGGTATGCTTCTTACCAATGATAAAAAAATAGCTGAGAAAGCTAAAATGATTCGATCTCATGGCTCAAGACAGAGATATGTTCATGAAATCTTAGGTTATAACCTCAGAATGACTGACATGGCTGCTGCTATTGGTATTGTTCAGCTAAGCAAGCTTGAAAGCTTCAATGAGGCAAGGATAAAGAATGCAGAATATCTCACAGAGTTGCTCAAGGATATAAAAGAAATAAAGCTTCCATATGTTGATAAGCATTGCAAGCATGTGTTTCACCAGTACACCATAAGACTAAAAACTAGAGATGAGATTGCAATTGCCTTAAACAAAAAAGGAATTGGAACAGGAATATATTATCCTTTACCAATACATAAACAGCCTTTATACAAGAACTTAGGGTACAATGACTCCTTACCTGTAGCAGAGAAGGTAGCTTCTGAGGTTCTTTCCTTGCCAGTGCATCCCTCATTAAGTAAGCAGGATATAGAGGTTATCTCTAATGCACTGCATGAGCTTTTAACATCATAATACTCATTATTAACATTATTATTTTTATACAGATATATTTAAATAGTTTGTTTTCATAATAGCGTTAAGATGAACGTGGGAGTCATTGGCACAGGAAGCATGGGACAGCATCACCTGAGAATATACAGCAGAATGCAGGAGGTTGAGGTAGCTGGGATATGTGACATTAACAAGGAAAGAGCCAAACATCTTGCAAAAATCTATAACACAACACCCTACTTTAATCATAAAGAGTTACTGAAACGTGTAGAGGCTGTGAGCATAGCAGTACCCACAACCCTTCATGCAAAAATTGCCCTTGATGCCATAGATCAGGGGGTTCATGTCCTGGTAGAAAAGCCAATAGCAGACTCACTTGAAAATGCTGATAGAATCATCAATGCAGCTAAGGATAATGATATAAAACTCATGGTGGGGCATATTGAGAGATTCAATCCTGCTGTGATAAAGCTCAAGGAGATTATAAATGCAGGCATGCTTGGTAGCATTGTTTCAATCTCCTCACGCAGGGTAGGACCTTATAATCCAAGAATAAGGGATGTGGGTATAATAATGGATTTGGGAGTGCATGATATTGATGTCATCTCCTACCTTTATGGAAAAAGAATCAAGGAAGTTTACGCTATAGCAGGAAATGGAATACATCCTTACGAAGACCATGCCACCATACTGATGCGATGCGATCCCAATCTTTCAGGCATGGTGGAAACCAACTGGCTTACGCCCCACAAGACACGAACATTAACCGCAGTAGGGCTGAAGGGTCTTGCGTACCTGGATTATATAAAGCAGAGCGTGGAACTGCATGATGACAACTGGATTCGAACCGCAAGAATACAGCAGAAAGAACCTTTACAAAACGAGTTGGAGTGTTTTGTAAATGCTATTAAGAATGGTAATAAGATTATCTCAGATGGCGAGACAGCAAGACATGCCCTTGAGGTGGCGATGGCTGCCATAGAATCATACAAAAAAAGAAAGGCTGTAGAGATTACATGATCTTATGGTGGTTTTTGTCTCCTCTTCCAACACCCTTGTAGACAAATCCTTCCTGAATAAAGGCATCTGCATCAATAACATTCCTGCCATCAATGATTACTGGATGCCGTTTCCCTGTCATTCGTTTGAGCTCATCAGGTTTCAGACCATAGTATTGCCTGTGTGCGGTGAAGATAGCTATGGCGTCTTTTCCTTTTACAACCTCTTCTAAGTCATTAGAAACTCCATTTATAGAAACATATGGGTCGTGTATGCTTACTTTTGCTCCCTCTTTCTTTAACAGGTTATAGTATGGCTCTGCTGGTGTATTTCTTGTATCATCAGAATCATGGATAAACGCCCACCCTAATATAGCTATCTTGGAATTCTTAAGGTTTTTATTAACTCTTTCAAGCGCTTGTATAGTGAGATTATACATATGGTATGGCATGAAATCATTGATTCTTCTGGCAATGACGTAGAGGGAATTAACATCAGGAAAATCCAGCTTTAGATTCGCCATCTTAACCCCTCTCTCCAGATGATAGGTATCTTTGGTTAAACAATGCCCTCCAACACCTGCACCCGGATACAATACCGCCCTTGTTATGCCTTCACCTTTCAGAGACGCTATTCCAGCTCTTACCTCATACACATTTATACCCATGGCTTCGCAGTAGAGAGCAAGCTGATTGATAGCAGCGATTTGCAGGTCTCTGAAGGTGTTCTCAGCAGTCTTTGTGACCTCTGCAGCAGTGGCATCCATGGGTATGATCTTGCCCTTTGTCAGCACTGGTTTATAGAGTTCTATGGCACGTTGAGTGCTCTCCTTATTGATACCCCCCACTACTCTGTCATGCTCCTGAAGGTTCTTAAGAAGCTTGCCCACCATCACTCTCTCAGGGGCATGGGCAAGAGCATAGTCCTCACCCGCTCTCAGCCCTGATTCCTCATCTAAGATATGTGCTGCTAAACCTTTAGTAGTGCCAGGAGTAACAGTAGACTCAAGCACCACTAAGGTGCCTGGGTTAAGATACTTCCCAACCTGTCTTAACCCTTCTTCAAGAGCTGAGAAATCAGGTTCAAGAGCTTTTGCATCTTTAAATGGGGTCTGTATAGCTATGGTGACAGCATCCACTTCTTCTATCTTTGAAAAATCAGAGGTGCATTCAAATTTTTTTTCCATTCTTACTTTTCTTATAAGCTCCTCAAGCCCTGGCTCCTCTCCCTTTAATGGGCATTGCCCATTATTCAGCATCCCAATCTTGTATCCAGAGGTTTTGGAAGCTCTCTGAAAACCCCATACAAATTTAAACTTCTCTGCAAACAGAGCTGCTGAGGGTATACCAACATACCCCATACCCACTACCCCTACCTTCTCAATAGCTCCTTTCTTAGCTAATATATCGCCAAGCTTGCTCAT
>CAZCRM010000091.1:0-6384 GCA_964501085.1 uncultured Methanosarcinales archaeon
GACGTTTTCTCAGGAAATTTTTTGAAAAATAAAATAATATTTATTATACTCTTGTGCCTTAGGGAAGCATGTGGCTTTAAGTATCAAAAAGGAGTATCATGTACTCAAGGACAATGAAATATTAGAGTTAAGGGATAATGACTTCAGACGTTTTCTCAGGAAATTTTTTGAAAAATAAAATAATATTTATTATACTCTTGTTTTTCGCACTTGGATGTCTTGGCTCTGAGGAGACCTCACCCTCCCAACTCTTGTTGAAGCCAGAGGCATTTGATGGAAGATATGTATGTTTTGAAGGAATAACAGAGAACAGCACTATCTCAGGAATCTTGATTAATACCTTTAATCTGAGCAAAGAGGGTGTTTTTGTCAGGGTGTGTGGTATCTATTCCAATAGAAGTGTCAAGGTAGATAAAGTAGAGAAAATTCTTTCCATATCCACGGATAAGCGTGTCTATCATTCAAATGAGATCATGAAGGTTTACGTGGAATTCTTTTCTTCTAAAAACGAGGAAGCTCGCATCACAGTATCTGGAATAACCAATGCTTTTGGAAGAGCGATGATTAACCAGACAAAAGATGTTGAGATTAAGAAAGGCATAAACAAGTTTGATTTTGTGTTCCATACCCCAAGCTGTGAGGAATGTTCTGCTCTTAGACCTGGAGTATATGTTCTCAATGCAACAGTAATTGCAGATGGAAGAAGCTTCAAAGCTTACACTAAAGTCACGCTTCAAGGGAAAGAAGTAGATAGAAATATAACGTCATCTGAGGAGAATTTAAATAATGTAAGCGGTAATGTTATAGTTGAATACTTCTATGACCCTAACTGTCTGAAATGTACTAAAGCCCTACCAGTAATCCAAGAGGTTGTAAGCTCGTATGAAAGCAAAATAGTTTTTTTAAGATACAATGTGCTTACTGATGAGGGATTAAAGCTTGCAAGGAAATACAAGCTTAGGGGTGTGCCTTCTGTTGTTATAAACAGAAAAACGATAATCTCTTATGAGGATTATAACGGTAATCTAACAAAACTTGAGTCTCTTCTGAGAGAGGGAATTGAGGGAACATATAGTAATGCAACCAATAACAACGTTGTTCTCTCTCTTCCCTCTGTGTTTGTTTTTGGTTTTCTGGCAGGCTTTAACCCATGCCTTCTCGCCATACTTGCTTTTATTGCCTCGGTTACTCTTGCAACAACAGGCAGACGAAGCAATGTGCTTCTTATTGTCATGATGTTCAGCTTAGGTATCTTTTTTACGTATCTTATAGTTGGTATAGGATTGCTAAGCATTATTCAGCAGTTTAGAGCAGATATCACTAATATAGTGGTGTTTGTGATAGGTTTTTTAGGGTTATGGCATGTGTATGATGCATATCATCTGAGAAAGAATAAAACATCTTCCTTCTACACCCCAAAGAGCTTTGTGAGGCTTACTGAGAGCATTACAAAGAAGGTAAGTCTTCCAGCAGCTTTCTTCATGGGAAGCCTGTTCTCTCTTATTAAAGCGCCGTGTGTTGGTGCGGTTTATCTTGTGATTCTTGATATGGTGAGAAGGGGAGAGGTAGCAGGTATGCTCTATCTTACAGCATACAATCTTGGAGTGGTGCTTCCTGTTTTGATTATAGGTAGCGGGATTGCTTTTGGTTTGAGTCCTGAAAGGGTTGAAACCTTCAGGAAGGAAAGAAGAGAGGTGATGCGTCTGATAACAGGGTTGACATTGCTCCTCATAGCTCTATTGATGTATGCAGGGGTTATGTAGCATGTATGTGAAGGGCATAAGAAAATCTGTGCTTCATCTTAAACCCTGTGTTCATGGTGCAAGGGTTGCTGAGAGTGCAGAAATGGCTAAGAAATGCATAGAGGAGATGATAGATTTCAGTTCCAACCTCAACCCCATATTACCTCCTCAACTTGAGGAAAGCTTTGCTGATGCATATAAAGCTATTAATAACTATCCTGATAACAGGTATCTGAATTTCAGAAAGGCAATAGCTGGTTATCTTGATGTTTCGCCTGAAAACATTGTTCCTGGGAATGGCTCTTCTGAGCTCATCCGCCTCTTTGCAGAGGCTGTTATAGAGGCAGGAGATAGGGTTATAATCCCTCACCCGACGTATGGGGAATACGAGTTTCAGTGCAGGCTACTTGGGGGGGAGATAGGGTATGTAAGCTATAAGGATATTAAAAATATTGAACCTCATGACTGTAAAGCAATCTTTCTCTGCAATCCCAATAATCCTACTGGCAACCTTATAAAGCGTAGAGAAGTTATGAAGCTTGCTGAGGAATGCGAGCATAATGATGTTTTTCTTTTTGTGGATGAGGCGTTCATTGAGTTATCCTCACCAGAAGAAAGTATCGTGGATTTTGCAGCAGAGCATGATCATGTTGTTGTAATGCGTTCTCTCACCAAGAGTTTTGCTATACCAGGGCTTAGGATTGGTTATGCTGTTGCATCTTCAAGCTTTGCGAATATTTTAAATAATATCCGCTTACCCTGGAATCTTAACTCCATCGCAGAGGTTGTTGCAAGAAAACTGCTTGATAAAGAGTATCTTAAACGCTCAAGGGAGCTGATTCGTAAGGAGAGAGAATGGCTAATATCAAGGTTAAAAGCAATACGTGGCTTCAGACCCTATCATAGTGAGGCAAATTTCATTCTTGTGGATGTAAATGAGTTCATGATGAGTTCTAAGGAGTTAGCTGACAACATGTTAAAGCATGGGGTTATTATTCGGGAATGCAGTTCCTTTGGTCTTGAGAATCATATCAGGGTTGCGGTGAGGAAAAGAGAGGAGAATATGATATTAATTAAAACCTTTGAAAAAGTTATTTCAGAGTGGGGGAGTGAGCTTGCTGAGAAGGAAATCAGAAAAGCTCTTGAATATGGGACTATCAGGAGCAGGAGGAATTGCGAGTATTATCCATGCCATTTTGAGGGTCAGGACTGCACCTTCTGCTTCTGTCCTTTCTATCCCTGCGAGGATATACGAACAGGGGGTGAGTTTGTTTATAGAGCTACAGGGAGTAAGGTGTGGAGCTGTGCGAAATGTAATATTATACATAAAGGTGAGATTGCAGATAAAGTACTTAAAGCACTCATGAAAGGTAAGAAACTAAAAGAGGTGTGGGAGATGGTGATTGATCCAGAGCTATGATTGAACTTTTGATTATAGCTATACTTATTGATGTTATTTTTGGCGAACCACCTTTATTTATGCATCCTGTTGTATGGATGGGTAAACTGATAAACCTGCTGGTGAGAAGAGAGGCAAAGCACCTCAAACTCTATGGGCTTGTTGTTGCAATGTTATGCATTGCAATTTCGATAATTACTGGTGTTATAATAAGCTTAGGTAAAGGTTTTTTTATTATCATATCAGCCTATTTCCTGAAATCCAGTTTTTCCATCCGCATGTTTTTGTTATCAGCTATAGGAATTAAAAGGGAGCTTGAATTAGGGAATATTGATAAAGTGAGAGAGAATCTGAAAACCTTTGTGGGCAGGGATACTTCTCAATTAGATGAACATCACGCTGCTTCAGCAGTGATAGAGTCTCTATCTGAGAACTTTGTTGATGGTATTCTTTCTCCTCTGTTTTATTTTCTAATCTTCGGTCTTCCTGGTGCTCTTGCCTACCGTACCATAAATACTTTGGATTCCATGATCGGTTATAAAAATGAGAGCTTTGGCGAGATTGGTTATGTTTCTGCTAAAATAGATGATATTGCCAACTTCCTGCCTTCAAGACTTTCAGTGATTTTTATTTTTATAGCCTCTCTTCTTTTTGGAAATGCTTTTAATGCTCTCAAAACCTGTATTAGCGAGCATAACAAAACTCCCTCACCAAATTCTGGATTGAGCATGTCCATGATCTCAGGCGCTCTTAAGATAAGACTTGAGAAGATGGGCTGTTATGTGATTGGAGAAGAGTATGAGCTTCCAGAACCATATCATATCCAGAAGGCTGTGAATATCATTGGTTTTTCCTCGTTAATCGTGATTGTGGTGATATTGCTGATATTATTAGCAAAAGAAAGCTGAATTTTTATTTTAAGGTAAAAAGCTTCACTCGGATTCAGTTTTTTCAATGCGTGATTATACGAAGTTATGTGGATAACTATAAATATAGATACGCTTGATTGCGATTTTCAATTATTTATCGACACAATCTGAATTCTTTTTAATGTACTTTTGCTTCGCTTCAAGCGAGTTTGAAATTTTTCATAGTTACCTCATTTCGGGAAGAACATAGATATACCATCAAAAAAAGGGAAGAAAGATTTATCAACTGGTTTAAAATATCAATATACATGAGATTTATTGTCAAGAATTTTGGTCCGATCAAAAGTGCTGATGTGTCTTTGCGCGATTTTAATGTATTTATAGGTCCTGCAGGTACTGGCAAATCGTATCTTGCTTATCTTATCTGGATGCTTCTTAAAATGGAACCAAAGTGGGAGACATTAGTAGATTTTACAACATCCAAAATATTTACAGATATTACTATGGAAATCGTAAATAATAAAGAAATATCAAAAGAAAAATCTGAACAGCTTCTAGCAGAATTAATGGATAACGCTCAAAAGGCACATGAAGAACATATTGTAGAGTATCTTAAAGATACATTTAGAATTGATAACCCTAATAATATAATCTGCGAGAATGAAAACGAAGCTGTAATTAAAATCTGTAATGATGAAGATACCAAAAACATTGAGATAATAATAAACAAGAGTGGTGTTAGGATAACAGGTTTTCGAGAACTGTTAGATGGTGAGAATTTTGTTATTAAATACCAAAAAGAACAAAGAAAAATTGCGCTTTATAATGGTGAGAAAGAGCTAACAAAAGAATACATACCAGTAAAAGATCATGAAACGGATGTTGAAGAGATAATTCGTGCATTAGTTAATATAATCGTACCAATGATTCCTACTATTCTTGTTGAGACACTGGGGTTCTCTACTGCCTTGGATCCATGCATTTTGACCGATAGTAAATCAGGAATCTTAAGGCTTGCTCCAAGTTTGCTTAGATACTCTTTAACCACTAAAGGGGTTAAAGAAATTCCTTTTAATTCACCTGATAGAGCGATGTTAACTGAACTTATAATGGATAAAAAAGAGATAAAAGACAAAGAATTTTACAAGATTGCGAATTTTATAGAAGAAGAAATGGGTGGCATCATAGATATGGAACTGGATTTTTTACTCTTTCCTGAGATATATTTCAAGAAAGGAGAACATATCTATCCAATTCTTCGTTCTCATTCTGGTGCAAGGGAGATAGCACCACTTATATTGTACCTTAAATACGTGCTTGATAAGGAGACAGTTCTTCTTGTCATTGAAGAGCCAGAAACACACCTGCATCCTAATATGCAGAGTATAGTAACAAGAGCATTGGGGTTACTGAGTAGAAGTATCCCCATACTCACAACAACACACAGTCCTATAATTCTTGATGAACTAAATAACCTTATCAAATTGAATAAACTATCTCCTCAAGATAAAAGAAAAACCCGCTATAGGGAAACTGAAGGTTTGGATTATGCATCTGTCAAAGTCTATAGATTCAGGACTGATGGGCGTGTTGAAGAGATTAGAGTTAATGAGGATGGATTCTACGAAGATGAGTTTTCCTCTGTAGTAATTGAGCTTTCAAATAAGTATGCAGAGGTGGAGGAACTTCTCTGGCATGCAAAAACACACGCATGAAAGAACTTGAACTAATTAACATAATAAAAAATAAAATTAATAAAGAAGAATGCTTTGATTGTAAGAACATTGATGGATGCAGAGTGAAATGCTCGGATTGTCTGTTAAAAGTTAGATTTGATAATTGTGCAAATATATATTTTGGGGTTGATGGAGGATGTGATTGCATTATTATTTTAAAGAATAAGATAGCTCTTATAGAGTGTAAAAATGGGAAATTCGGTAGTAGTGATGCTAAAAAAGCATCTGAACAAATAAAAAAATGTTTCAAATTTATTAAAAACAAAGGTTATTCTGGATACATCGAGGGAGTTATATATTTCAGATATATTGATTCTACAAGTAAAAGCCGGGTTGAAATTGAGTTAAGGCACAAGCGCAAAATCCCAGTAAAATTTTGTAAATGTGGAGAAGATATGAGCAGCTTCTGAATGAAAAAATAGCTGAATTTTTATTTTAAGTCGCCGAGCTTTGCTCGGATTAAGATTATAGCTATAGTTGTGGGATAGAGACTGAGAAGCAATACAGGTATAAAGATATATTTTACATGAATGTCGCTAAGAAAGCTTATGGTTTTAACCATGAGATGAATTAGGGGAGGTGTGTGGGTTGTCGATAAGTATAAATACATTAACAGATAATTCTGTAAATATAGTCAA
>CAZCRM010000092.1:0-6084 GCA_964501085.1 uncultured Methanosarcinales archaeon
GAGTGCTGGGCAGGATGGCTCAGGTGGACTTTAACAGGTATCTTGCAGGTCAGACCGTCACCTATGACTATGAAATAAAAGAAAAGATAGAGGATATAGAAAAAAAGGTAAAAGGTATTATAGAGCTTTATCTTGGTAAGGAATACCCTGTCCAGATAAAAAATAATACTGCAGTGGTTGAGATAGAGCCTGAACTTACTTTTTACCAGGGATGGTTGATTTCAAAAAGACGTATTGCAAAGGATATCATCTATAACACAGATATCGAAGAGGTAACATATCTTGAACGATATAACAAGAATGTGCTTGAAACAGGTAAGTGAAGATAAAGTATGTCTCTGGGAGAATTTTTTATCCGACTTACTTGAGGTAAGCGTTGACATTAAACATATAAAAGCTGGAATTTAGGAAATAGATAAATTTAAAGGACAAAGCTCTGAATTGGTAACCATCAATGCCAGTTCATGGCTGTAAATGTCATTCAAACCGAAAAACTATTTATAGTTTGATTTTATAATAGGAAAGACGAGGTTTTAATTTAGAGGTGAGCATAAATGGTACAGCAGACATCAACAATACTTCCTTTGGCACCGGTTGAGAGAATTATCAGAAACGCCGGGGCGAAAAGAGTAAGTGAGAGTGCAGGTAGGAAGCTTGCAAGTGTGCTTGAGGAAATAGGGCTTGAGATATCCAACGAAGCTATTACTCTTGCAGAACATGCACGCAGAGCCACAGTAAGAGAAGAAGATGTCACCCTTGCAATTGCAAGGTTGAAGAAATACAATCCACTCCTGAAATCAATATCAAGATAGCCTATCTTCTATCCTTTTGAAGATACACCTCCACCTCTTCCAGGGTGAGGAGTTCCTGTTTACCAGTGTGCATATCCTTGAATGCCACCTTTCCAGCATCAAGCTCGTCCTTTCCAACTATAATAACATAGCTAGCACCTATGGTGTTGGCGTAGGACATCTGATCCTTTAATCTTCGCCCCATAACATCCACGTATGTAGTTACATATTTCCTGAGCTTTTTGGCAACAACAATGCCCTCTTTTCTGGTATCCTCAAAACAAACCACCACGACCTTCTTTTTTTCTTCAGGCTCTACATTGCATATCTCCATAACCCTATCAAACCCGATTGCAAAACCTGTGGCTGGCACATCCTCACCTCCAAACAGAGAGGCTAAGCGGTATGCTCCCCCTCCACACACCTGACTCTGTGCTCCTAGATCCTTGCAGTATATCTCAAACACCATACCAGTATAGTAATCAAGTCCCCTGGCGATGCCAAGGGTTACAGTATATTCAATACCATAGGTGTCCAGAAGATCAAGGAGAGTTTCGAATTCAGAGAGCTGTTCAGTATTTTCTACTCCTACTAATTCCTTAACTTCCTGCACTGTGTTTATGCCACTGAGACCTATAATGTGTAATAGCCTATCTTTAAGCTCAGAGGGTGTGTTGATGCCATCAAGAAATTCCTCAAGAGCTTTATGGTTCTTTTTATCAATAAGACGCATTATCATGCTATGGTGCTCAGAAGGGATATCTTTTAATAAAGCTCTCAGGATTCCAAGATGCCCTACATGCAAATCTCCTTTTACTCCTGCACTTTCCAGCATTTCAGAAGCAAGTGCGATAACCTCTGCATCAGCTTCAGGTCGTCCGCTTCCTATTAGCTCTACACCGAACTGAAAAAACTCTCTAAATCTACCCTTCTGTGGGCGCTCATATCTGAAACAATTATCAAAGTAATAGAATTTAAGAGGTTTTGCTGTTTTCTGAAGTTCTTCAACATACATTCTCATAACAGGGGCAGTGAGTTCAGGACGGAGCGCCATCTCGCGATTTCCTTTATCCCTGAAACTGTATATCTCCTCAAGTATTGCCTCACCAGATTTTATTGTGAAAAGTTCTATATGCTCAAAGGTAGGGGTTTTTATCTCTCCGTAGCCCCATCGTTCTGCAACCTCACGCATTCTGTTTTCTACATACCTTCGTCTTCTCATCTCATCAGGCAGAAAATCTCTTGTACCTCTAGGCCTCTTGATTCTCATTATCCCCTGAAAAGGATGTATTCCTTTATAATGCTGTCTGCTGTAGCTCTGAACCTGTGAACTTAGAATAAGTTTTAATAGGTTGGAGACGAATCTCAGAGTGTGCCCCGATAGGGTAGTGGATATCCTTGAAGATTGCGGATCTTTAGACCTGGGTTCAAGTCCCAGTCGGGGCGTAGGTCATTTTGTTTAGATCCCATTACCTACATTCTTGAGTAACTTGCGATGCACATCTTGAAGGAATAATACAGACCAAACTTCCCATCTCATTTTATACCACGTACTTCATATAATCTGAGCAAAGCAATTAATGAGAATAAAAGCAAATAAGCTTTTTTTATATTTTTAAAGCTTTTTCGCTTCGCTTCAGCGGTTTTTATCGATTGTTAAGCTAAATCTTATAATTTTCCCCGATTGATTCCATGAAAAGCAGCTGGTATTCAGATAGAAACACAAAAATATTATCTTGCATAAATCCATAAGCTTGTAAAATGACCAAAATCACAATCATTGGTTCTGGAGCGGTTGGTGCTACAACAGCGCAAAGAATCGTTGAAAAACAGCTTGGCGATGTGGTTATGATGGATATTGTAGAGGGGCTACCCCAGGGTAAAGCCCTTGATCTTCTGGAAGCCTCACCTATTATAGGGTATGACTCCAAGCTCATGGGAAGCACATGCAGTGAGGACATGGAAGCTTCAGATATCGTAATAGTTACAGCAGGAATGGCAAGAAAACCTGGTATGAAACGAGAAGACTTGCTGAAGATAAACGCCAACATAATAAAAGAGGTTTCGCAGAACATTGCAAGATATGCACCTGATTCAGTGGTGATTATGGTCACAAACCCTCTGGATGTGATGACCTATGTTGCCATGAAAGTTACGGGTTTTGAGCCTTCTCGTGTGTTCGGGATGAGTGGTGTGCTTGATTCTGCAAGGTTTGCCACGTTTATCGCTATGGAACTGGGGTGTTCTGTGAGAGATGTTCATGCCATGGTACTAGGAGGACATGGAGACACCATGGTGCCTCTACCCAGATTCACCACGGTCTCAGGCATCCCTATTACTGAACTCATGAGTGAAGATACAATCAAGCGCCTTGTTGAAAGAACAGTTAATGGCGGGGCAGAGATTGTCAAGCTCATGAAGACAAGTGCTTTCTATGCACCATCTGCCGGAATCACGAGCATGGTGGAGGCTGTGGTAAATGACTCCAAAAGAATATTACCCGCATGTGCTTACCTGAGTGGAGAATATGGTCTCAATGACATATGTTTCGGGGTACCTGTGAAGCTGGGAAGAAAAGGTGTTGAGGAAATCATAGAACTGAAGCTGACGGAAGATGAGATGAACGCTCTCTACAACTCAGCAAACGCTGTGAAAACAGGAATATCCCATCTTAAAGATCTGCTCTAATTATTTTTTGCATGATCAGAAGAGAATATCTCATACTCTTAATCATTTTTCTGCTCTCAATCTATATAAGAACCATAATCGACCCCAGCATGCCCTACCACTACGACCCTGGAAAGAATATAGTCTATTCAAGGGCTGCCCTCCAATGGCTACCTCTTGTTCCCCAGTATAACCCTTATTTCAATCGTGGGGAGTACTATGAATATCAGGTGCTTTTTCCCTATACAATAGCTCTTCTTCACAGAATAACCTCCCTCTCTCTCGTTCCAATCACAAAATGGCTTGCGATAATAAGCGGTGCAGTACTTTGTCTGACCATATATTTCTTATCCCTCGAGATATTTGATGACAGAACTCCAGCAATAATTTCAGCTTATCTCATAGCGGTGAGTAGAATTCAGCTTATAGGGTATATGAACTACTATCCCCAGATAATGGCTATGAGTATCCTCCCTGTATCCTTGGTTTTTTTAATTCGCTATATGAAATATAATAAACTAAAATATATTATTATTGCCTCCATATTCTCTTCACTCATAGTGCTTGCAAGCTACCTCACAGCGTTTGTGTTTTTTATCATAGTTACAATATCCATAGTTATTTATGGTGCATTGAATAAAAATTTTAAAGCCCTTCTAATCATACCAACAACAGCCTTAATTCTCACATTTTTCTGGCTTCCAATGGTATGGCGGCACGGGATAATAACGTTTATAAAGACATTTGCTTTCAGAATACTCAACACACCTTCTGCATTCACGAATCAGCCATGGAGTCTTATGAACTACCTGACCTTCTCTGGCAGTACTATTGTAGCTATTATTGCAGGTGTGATAGCAATTTCTATAATAAGGAAGCTGCGATGGGATTATCCCAGACTGCTGCTGATAATATGGCTGATTATTACATTTGCACTCATGCAGTCCTACCATATCAAAGCAATACTATGGGTGGACAGATACTTCCAGTTCTTTGATATCGCCCTTATGCTCTCAGCAGGAAGATTTATCTCCATTATAATGAATAAGCTGAATAGTATTAATAAAGTTAAATATATAGGATATGCTCTGCTGATTGTAATGCTTGCCTACCCACTATATACGGCGATGAACATAAACTACGTCTTTGGAAGATGGGGTTATGCCTCTGATATGGCGATGCTTGAATACATGCAACATCTTCCACAAGATAGCCTGGTGGTTGCTCCTCCTGGGATTCACAGTTTCTGGGTTTCTGCACTTTCAGGTGTTAAGGTGTTGGATGGAGAATCCTCACAGATGATGGAGCACAGATATCTTGGAGACAGGGATAGTGATATAATAATCAACTCACCAGATGTTGACCAGAAGATGAATCTTATCAGGAAGTATGGTGTAAACTACATCTTTGTTTCGCTTCATAAGCCTTTATATATGGTATGGCATGCTAATCTCAACCCCAAAGGTATTGAGGCTTTCAATAACTCCACATACTTTGAAGTAGAAAAGGTGTTCAGAGATGCGTATGGAGTAACAGTTCTTATAAAGGTTAGAGAGCAGCTAAGACCCAACTACAATATTGAAATAATTAACTGGAGGGTTACCATGGCAGGGTATGCCATATCCATTATCACCATTCTCGTGCTTGTGTATATTATAAGAAGAGAGAAATTATAGTAAATTCACCTCAACTCTATTATTTCAGGTTCAGAAGCATATGTTGTATCTCCATTGCTATAGCTGATGTTCAGCCATACCACCTCTATGGCATTGGTTGTTGAGTTGAATACTACTTTTGAAAGCGTGAGATTTATAGTTTCGCCATGAACAGCGTAAAGCATGCTTAGCTGTGTGGAGTAATTATTCAAAAATTTTGTGAAGTTGAGAAGCACACTCTCGTTGCTTGTGTTGTTGAGAGACCATGCAAGCTGTGCTTCATGAATGATGTTTTCTCGTGTTTCTGCTACCAGTTCTCTTATCTCATGTTTGGGAAACTCTAATACTGTGCTGACTGAACTATAACCTGTCATTCCAGCCTGATTGAGAAACACAGCCACTGCTATCAACGATAAGGAGATGGTGAGACCTGAGAGTATGATCCACTGTGCATTGGTATCATCTATACCTTCCATGCTGTAAGCCTCACCTCTACCACAAGAAGTCCATCCTGGGGTATTACCCATGCCCCGCCTGCTCCCTCTACTGTGGAATTATAGAGGGTTACAAGCCGTCTTGCCACAACCGAGTTGTCAGATGGTATGCCATGTATTATGACATGCTTTATGGTTATGTTCCCATTCTCAACATAGGCAAAATCCACGTTGTACATAATATCAGGCAACAATTCTGAAAGCTCGCTATCAAGTATCTGGTGATTCCCTCCATTAGGTGTAGCTTCGCTCATATTCCACATAGCAACACACTCGGTAAGATTGTACTCTATTGCTGTAGTGGGTGCGGTATCTAATATGGTTAGAGCATCATACGCCTTCTGCTGTAACTCCACCTCTACATCTGCATAGGGTGCTATAATGGATGTGCTGTTGATGACCAGCATCAGAGTCATAACCATGAGTGCTGATGCCGCAAACCCCTCAATGGTATGTATCTGAGCTCTGTCATTCATC
>CAZCRM010000093.1:0-5868 GCA_964501085.1 uncultured Methanosarcinales archaeon
ATCACAAGCGGAAAACTATTATCTCCAGCCAATCTTATGGAAAAAGAATCATAGTTTTTTCAATACGCCACTTTTGCAGATACAATAATCACAGGTGTTATCTCTGAGCCACAAGAGTAATGGTAGAACATTCTCATAAATAATAAAATATGATAGAATTCATGGACAAGCCCTTCTCAAAAGAAGAAAGTCTTTCCTGTCTCAAGAACTATGTTAGAGCATGGTTCACAAAAAGTTTTGCAAGACTTACTCCTCCTCAGGAGTATTCCTTCAAGCTTATTTCAGAAGGCAAAAACGTGATAATCACAGCACCCACGGGCTCCGGAAAAACTCTAGCAGGTTTTTTAGCCATCCTCAATGAACTTTTCAAGCTGGGAGAAGAAGGCTTGCTTGAAGAGAGCATTTACTGCATCTATATTTCACCTCTTAAAGCACTTGATAATGATGTTCAGAAGAACCTGCTCGTACCGTTAAAGGAAATCAGGGAGATTGCATATAATATGGGCAAAGAACTTCCTGAAGTAAGAATTGCGTTGAGAACTGGAGATGTGCCTGCAAGTGAGAAGCAAAAGCAATTAAAAAACCCACCCCATATCCTTATCACCACTCCTGAGAGCCTTGCAGTTATGCTGAATGCTCCTAAATTTTCCTATTTTTTCAGAACCATAAGATTTGTGGTTATAGATGAAATCCATGAACTTGCTTCCAGCAAACGGGGTGTGCATTTAAGCTTAAGTCTTGAGAGGCTTCAGAATATGGTTGAGAAGGAATTCGTGAGAATAGGCATGGGTGCAACACTGCACCCTCTCGAAGAGGCAGCAAAATTTCTTGTGGGTTATGATGGTAACAAGCTGAGAGATTGCAAGATCGTGGATGTTTCATGGCATAAACCCTATGATTTAAAGGTGCTCTGCCCTGTAGATGATATCGTGCATACCTCAGCAGAGAGGCTTAATATTGCCATGTACAATCTTCTGGATACACTAATAAGCAATCATACAACCACGCTTGTGTTCACCAATACAAGAAGTGGAACAGAGCGTATCGTCTATCAACTGAAGGAGAGATGGAAAGACAAATACACGAATGAAACCATCGGAGCACATCATGGCTCTCTTTCCAGAGAGATCAGGCTTGATGTAGAAGAGAGGTTAAAGAAAGGATTGTTAAAAGCAGTAATCTCCAGCACCTCGCTTGAGCTTGGGATAGATATAGGTTATGTTGATCTTGTGGTGCAGATAGGCTCTCCAAAGAGCGTAACCAGAGCAATACAGAGAATTGGAAGAAGCGGTCACAGATTTGGAGATGTAGCAAAAGGGAGAATGATTGTTCTTGACAGGGATGATTTGATAGAATGCTCAGTTATGCTGAAATGCGCTAAGCAAAGAAAGCTTGATGAGGTGCAGATACCCAAGAATTGCCTAGATATTCTAGCACAGCATCTTGTTGGCATGGGACTGACAAGGAAATGGAAGGTGAGCGAGGCACTGAAGGTAATAAGGAATAGCTACTGCTACCATAGCCTTGATGAGAAGGTGTTTATCTCGCTATTGCATTACCTTGCAGGTCATTATGCTGAACTTGAGGATCAGAGAGTATATGGCAAACTCTGGTTTGATGAGAACACCATGGAATTCGGAAGACGGGGTAAATACACCAGAATTATATATTATCTAAACCTTGGTGCGATTCCTGATGAGGTTAAGATCGAGGTTTACAAGCTTCCTGAGAAGAAGTATATAGGTGGGATAGAGGAAAGTTTCTTAGAAAGATTAAGACCAGGAGATATCTTTGTGCTTGGAGGCAGACTTTATAAATTCAAATCAGCAAGAGCCATGAGATGTTTTGTTGAGGGAGTACCACAAAATACATCTCCAACCATACCAGCATGGTTCTCTGAACTTCTTCCTTTAAGCTTTGATCTTGCTCTTGAGATTCAGGCTTTTCGAAGTGTGATGAAGGAAAAGATTGAAAATGAAAGTAAGGAGAGCATTCTAAGCTGGCTTCTTCAAGAGTATCCAATAGATGAGAAATCAGCAAGCTCAATATATGAATACTTCAGAGAACAACATTTGTATGCCAGAATTCCAACCATGCAGGAGATGCTTGTGGAGGAGACCTTTGATTTAGAAGGAAGAAGATTTCTGGTGTTTCACTCCCTTTTTGGCAGACGTACCAATGATGCTTTATCAAGAGCCTTTGCAATAATTCTTACAAGGATGATAAAGCATAATGTGGCGGTGATTGTGAGTGATAATGGTTTTGCCCTGATGATTCCAAAGGAAAAGAAACTGGATATACCTAAGCTAATCAATAAGCTCGTAGAGAGTGATCTTGAGGATATGCTAAAGCAGAGCATCAGAAGAACCGAACTCATGAAACGCAGGTTCAGGCATAACGCTGCAAGAAGCTTCTTGGTGCTGAGAAATTATAAAGGTTATAAAATCAGTGTGAGCAAACAGCAACTTAGTAGTCAGAGTCTGCTTCGCATTGTTGAGGAAGTTGACCCGGATTTTCCTGTTGTTCAGGAAACCTACAGAGAAATTCTGGAGGATGTTCTTGATATTGCAAGGGCAAAACAAGTTATAAGCTGGATAAAAGATAAAACGTTAAAGATAGCATATATAACCACAGACATACCTTCACCCTTTGCTCATAACCTTATTGTTCTTGGCGAAGCTGATATTATATTAATGGAAGATAGAAAGAAGAGATTGCTTGAACTGCATGAAGCTGTGATGAGGAAAATTAATACTATACCAGCCCGAAATGTTTCACATTCCAGTCAGCAAGCTCCTGAATCTTCTTGATTTCCTGCTTTGCCTCTTCAGTAGTAAAAAGATGTTTGAAGCGCTTCTGCATTTTTAGATACTCTTCAACAGGCTTCTTGTTCTTGATCTTCCTTACCTTTGTCACCTTACCATGCTCCATTTCATACAGTGGCCAGAGACCAGTCTCTACCGCTAATTTTCCTACTTCTATGGTCTTTGAACTCTCAAACCCCCATCCTGTACAGCAGGGTGCATGCACATGCACATAGGTAGGACCTACAGTATCTACAGCCTTTCGTATCTTCTTCTTTAAATCCATGGCATAGGCTATAGAAGCGGTGGCAACATAGGGTGAGCCATGGGCAGCGATTATGGCAGGCATATCTTTTTTATGTAAAGGATTGCCATAGGAAAACTTTCCAGCAGGACTTGTGGTGGTGCTTGCGTAAAGAGGAGTGGCACTGCTTCTCTGCACACCTGTGTTCATATACGCTTCGTTATCCACGCATACATAAGTGATATCATGCCCTCTTTCAAAAGCGCCAGATATAGCCTGCAAACCAATGTCTAAAGTAGCACCATCTCCACCTATGGCTATTACCTTTGTGTTACCTTTCTTCCCCATAGCTTTGAGAGCAGCCTCTATGCCTGAGGCAACGGCTGCAGCATTCTCAAATAATGAGTGTATCCATGGTACGCCCCATGCTGACTCTGGATAAGGTGTGGTAAAAACCTCAAGACAGCCTGTGGGAGAGACTATAATGCACTCAGAGCCAACAGCTTCAAGCATGAGCTTCGCTGCTATAGCATTACAACACCCTGCACATCCCCTATGCCCTGGAGCAAATAGTTGGTTCATATTATATCCTCCCTGAGGTCAGCAAACTCACTTTCAACAAAATTCTTTTCTTTCATAATACGTTTTGCCTTGTTTATTGTTTTGATTATTGTGCTTATAGGAATATCTCTTCCCCCATGTCCTAACATGAAACCTATAACCTTAGGTCTTAGTTCTGTGTTGTATAAACAGGCTTTCACCTCTGTGCATAAAGCACCCTCGTTCTTGCCAACTGAGATATTCTTATCATAGGTGATTACTATGCTTGCGTTTTTTAGCGCTTTTCTCACCTCTTCTACAGGAAATGGTCTGAACGAACGAATCTTGAGAAGTCCTATAGATTCACCTTCTTTTCTAAGCAAATCAATGGTATCCTTGATTGTGCCAATAACAGAACCCATAGCTACTATCACAATCTCAGCATCCTCCAGCATATAGGTATCTATCAGCCCACCATAATACCTTCCATAGATATCCTTGAACTCCTGTGCAACCTCCTCGATCTTTCTCAATGCCACCTGCATGGCTTCTTCCTGTTTATATCTGAACTCTGTGTAGGTGCTTGGATCAGCAAACGCCCCAAAAGTGAGGGGATTTTCAGGGTCAAGCACATACTCTGGTGAGTAATCAGGCAGGAATTCTTCGGTAAGAGCTTTCTCCAGCAACACTACTGGCTCATACACATGGGAGAGAATGAAACCATCCATGCATGCCATCGCAGGCAACAGCACCTGCTTATCCTCTGCTATTTTATAAAGCTGGGGTATCATATCAGCAGACTCCTGAACATCCTCAGCATATAACTGAATCCACCCAGTATCTCTTTGAGATATGGAATCCTGCTGGTCATTCCATATGTTGATAGGAGCGCTTAATGCTCTATTTACTACTGTCATAACTATGGGTAACCTCATACCAGAGGCATTGAACAATGCTTCATGCATGAGAGCAAGTCCTTGTGAAGTTGTAGAAGAATAGGTACGTGCTCCAGCAGCACTTGCTCCTATGAGTGCTGAGATAGCAGAGAACTCGGACTCTACATTGATATACTCGCATTTCATCTCCCCATCTGCCACAAACTTGGATAGCACCTCCACGATATGGGTTTGCGGAGTTATAGGATATGCTGAAATCACATTTGGCTTGCATATCTTAACTGCATGTGCCACAGCATACGAACCTTCCACAACCTTCATGTTGTTTCTCATTTTTCCTCCAGCACCATTACTATCGCCTTCTTTGGGCACTCATTAGCACATATACCACACCCTTTGCAGTAGTCATAATCTGGCTCAAAACCCTCGTTTGTTTTCCTTACGATTCCTTCAGGGCAGTAGATGGCGCAGATACCGCATTTAGTACATAGCTTGTGATCAAACATAGGCTTGAATGAACGCCATGCACCAGTCTTGTTGATGCATGTACTACGTGACTCTGCTGTAGTTTTAATAACAAGTTTCATTGCCTTGCCTCCATCATATCATACGCCTTCTGAACCGCCTCTGCGTTTTTTTCTCCCACCTTTCCAGGAAAACGCTCTTTTACTGCTTTTTTTATTGACTCTAGCTTGATCTCGCCCGTAACTCCTGCAAAAGCTCCAATCAGAATGGTGTTAACAATGGGCTTTCCAATTATATTTAGCGCAAGTTTTGTTGCATCAAGGGTTTTTACTATGGCTTTGAGGTTGAAGCTTTCTGGATTTTTTTCTGTGTTTATGAGAATCATTCCTTCTGGCTTGATTCCACTCGCTACATCTACTACATCAACCAAAGTAACATCCTGCACTATCACATAATCAGGCTGGTATACTTGACTCCTAAGACGTATGGGTTTGTCATCTATACGAACAAAGGCTTTTACTGGAGCGCCTCGTCTCTCTACTCCAAACGCTGGAAACGCCTGGCTGTACTTTCCATCCTCAAAGGCAGCCACTGCCAGAATTTCGGCTGCAGTTACAGAACCCTGTCCTCCACGTCCATGTATTCTTATTTCCTTCATTTTATTTTTCACCAAAATAATACATATTTCTTTAACAATAAATAATGATGGATGAGCTTCAATTGAATTAAGGTTATTTATTCTTTACGGAAATATTATTTGCAACCCAACAATCAGTGAAGTTTATATATATGGTTAAAAATGCAGGTTAAGAAGTAAATTACGATAAACAGGATGCGTTATCCTTGACATACATTGGTAAACCATTTGACTATCCTTATACTTATGCAAAACGATAATTCAATAACAATAAGCAATTTG
>CAZCRM010000094.1:0-5828 GCA_964501085.1 uncultured Methanosarcinales archaeon
AGTCATAGTTTACTTCAAGAGGACCAAAACATTCATAACAGGTATTCTGGATAACTGCTGGATACTCAGTACCGCATTCCCTACACTTCAATCCAATAACATGACTCATTCAAACTTCACCGTTGCTTACTACAACATTACCCTATATAATATTTACCATGTGTTTAAATAACCAGTAGTAATATTTTGATGCATGGTTTTTTAAATTCCTGAAACCAATTATGTGTTATGCATGCAGAACTCATTGAAAAACTTAAGAATGGTAAGCTTCGTTTTCATGAGATTGATAACATAGTAGGAACTACTGAAGCCATTCAGCTTCGTCGTACTGCTCTCTCAGAGCTTACTGGAACAGAGTTTAGGCATATTAACAATTTTTCATTTGATGCTGAAGATGCAGCATCACGCAATATTGAAAATATGATAGGCGCTGTCCAGATTCCTCTTGGGGTGGCAGGACCCTTGCTGGTCAATGGAGAATATGCCAGAGGTAAATACTATATTCCCCTTGCCACCACCGAAGGGGCACTCGTTGCTAGCATCAACAGGGGTTGTTCGGTTATTACAGCAAATGGTGGTGCGAATGTCAGGATATTCAAGGATGAGATGACAAGAGCACCTGTTTTCAGGGTGAAGGATACAGCAGGTGCAAAGAAGCTTGTGGACTGGGTGAAGGAGAATTTTCATAGGTTAAAGAAGAAAGCTGAGGAGACAACACGCTTTGGTAAGCTATGCTCTATAGAAAGTTTTGTGGCTGGAAGAAACGTATTCCTGAGGTTTACCTATGATACAGGTGATGCCATGGGTATGAATATGGTCACCATAGCTACTGATGCTGCAGTTGATCTCATTCTTGAGGAGAACGATGCTGAACTTATAGCATTATCAGGTAACATGTGTACAGACAAGAAACCATCAGCCATAAACTCCATTTTAGGTAAAGGTAAAACAGTGTGTGCTGATGTTGTGCTTGATGAGGAAACCATCAAGAAAAAACTGAAAACCTCGCCACAGAAAATGGCTGAGGTGAATTACCGCAAGAACTTGGTGGGGTCTGCTAGAGCGGGATCGCTGGGGTTCAATGCTCATGCAGCCAATGTTGCATCTGCAATATTCATTGCATGCGGACAGGATACTGCTCACGTAGTAGAGGCAAGCAATGCCATCACCACAATGGAACTCACAGATGAAGGTCTCTATTGCTCCATCATGCTACCATCCTTAGCTGTGGGCACTATTGGCGGAGGAACACATCTTGGTACGCAGAAGGAATGTCTTGAGATGCTGGGTGTGGCAGGTGCTGGCAACCCTCCTGGTGTGAACTCAAAGAAATTTGCTGAGATTGTTGCGGCGAGTGCTTTAGCTGGTGAAATCTCACTCATAGGTGCTCTGTCTGCCCGTCATCTGGCAAAAGCTCATGCACAGCTTGGAAGATCATAAAAAATATTTCTTAAAATAACTATACAACATAACTATTAGCGAGAGAATACTGAAAAATGCCTTTGGTTTAGCCCAGAAATTAATCGTTAACTGGTATAGATTCTAACTGACTGGAAATCCCCCAGATCAAGGTGCGTGTGTGTAAGGGCACATTAGGGTCGTTTCCCATTTCATCAAGGGCTGAAATCACCATGGCAGCTCTCACAGATGGGGGTTCTTTTTCATTTGAAAGCATGTTCTTTATGTTATCTGCACTTCGCCTGATATTTCTTGGAACTGATTCATCATTAAATATTTGGTCAAGTATATTAATACAATTGTTTATGATTTCATTTGCGTCCACCGTCATAGTTATACCTCCGCAATTCTATTAAAACAGTTAATCTATCGTATATAATTAAATTTTTGTATAAAAAGATTTTCGGTGATGGAATATGGATGATGAGAAGATACAGAAAATCACTAACTTATTAGAAAAAGGAGGAACGATGCTGGCTCAGCATCATGAGTGTGGTGCACCCATGTTCAGGTATAAGGGGAAGGTTCTCTGCCCTGTATGTGATGTTGAGGAAACTGAGAGGGAAATAAAGACAATAGACGAAAGAGTGGTTGAGGTGAGTGGTAAAACAGAGATAAAACAAGCCAAAGCTGTGCATGGATATGAAGAAATAGGAGATTTGATCAAGAACAAGCTTCACAGTATTGCATCAGGTCTTGAGAATGAAAGTGATTTGCAGAGGGTGAAGGAAAAGCTGGAGTGCATAGAAACGGGAATAAGGGTACTGAAATTGCTGAGAGAGTGAAACTTGTTATGCGTATTGTTTATGCGTAATAGATATTATAGAAATAAATGAACTTAAGTTCTATGAATTTCTTTCCTTTAACAAAAAGCTTTGTATCATGATACCAATATATAATCATGGAACCTGTGGAAAAGACACAAGGTATTAGTGGAATGCTCAGTGAATTCAGAAAGCTTGTACGTGGAAGCAAAAAGATAACCTTTATCGGATGCCCAGGATGGTGCAATCCTTTTGCAGAGTTGTTGGGATACGTGCTGAGAGATTCAGGAAAGGAGATGGTGTTTATACCTAACTTAAAAAAGGAGCTTGCTGCAAAGCTGGTGATTACAGAGTATGGGATGCAGATTGGAGAAAAAGCTGATGCTTTCTCAGACACCATAGTTCTTCTTGGAGGTCTGGCAATGCCCAGAATGGGTATAGATGTTAATGAATTAAAAAAGCTAATCAATGAACTCACACAGAATAGCTCAAAGAGGAAGATTCTTGGAGTTTGTATAGGTGGAGTATTCCAGAAGGCAGGATGGGACAAACAGATAGATTTTGATTATCTTGTTGATGCTGATATGGAGGTTACAACATACCATGGTAAAATGGGAAACTAAGGCATTAGAAGAACTTGATAAGATACCTGAAAACCTGCGTAAAATGGCGAAAATGAGTATTGAAGAGGAGGTGGAAAGAAAAGGAAAAGATATCGTAAAAGCAGAGGATGTGAAGCATGCAAAAGAGCGTTTTGTAATAGAAAATGATAATATCACAAAGATAGCTGTTGTAAGATGTGATATTGTGAGCGAGACCTGTCCTGGTGTGGGGTGCTTTAAAGCGTTCAATAAAAGAAAGGTGTATTTCGAAGGGTATGAAAATGCTGAGATTGTGGGGTTTTTCACCTGTGGTGGATGCCCTGGTCGGAGAGTTTACAGACTTGTTGAAGCCCTTAAAAAGCATGGGGTGGATGTGATTCACCTTAGCTCGTGTATGCTCATGGAGTCAAGCTATCCCAGATGCCCTCATATAGAGGAGATCAAAACCATAATACGCAGGAAAGGCATTAAGCTGGTGGAAGGAACGCACCATTGAAGGAAAGCTTTATTAATGTTCGTAGATATACGAATAATCAGAGGTAAACATGCCAATAACCAAAGACATGAGTATTGAGGAAGTAGTCAGCAAGTATCCAGAAACCGTCATGGTCTTCATGAGACATGGCTTATATTGTGTTGGGTGTCATGTATCTGCATTTGAGAGCATTGAAGAGGGTGCCATGTTACATGGAATCAATCTGGATGCTTTGCTTGAGGATCTTAACAGAGTTGTGATCTCAAAAGCTAAGAAATAACTACGGAATTATTCTTGTGCCAGCCATTCCTTCAAGAGCAGGTATTGCCTTTTCAAGACTTGAAATGATGGCTTCTTTTCCACCATTTTTTATAAAGTTGATCACAGAAGCAATCTTTGGCTCCATATTACCTTTACCAAAATGTCCTTCGTTGAGATATCTTTCAGCCTCAGAAATTCTGATTTCCTCAAGCTCAATCTGATTCCTCTTTCCATAGTTTAACGAAACCTTTTCAACATCGGTGAGTATAAGAAATACCTCTGCCTTTAGCTTGCTCGCAAGAAGGCTCGCTGTTAAGTCCTTATCAACCACTGCCTCAACCCCAGTAAGCAGACCATTCTTCATTATAACAGGAATTCCTCCCCCACCTGCTGCAATGACTATATACCCTTCACTTACCAGCTTTCTGATTGCTTCTTCTTCCACTATTGCTTTGGGTATGGGGGATGGCACAACCCTACGATACCCTTTTTCATCCTTAATCATCTTGATACCTTTTGCCATCATTCTCTGTGCTTTATACTTAGAATAATAAAGACCTACGGGCTTTGTTGGCTTCTTAAAGGAATCACATAACTCATCCACGATTACCTGTGTGAGCAGTGTGACTACTCTTTTCTTTATACCTATCTCCTTTAAACGATTATTCAAGGATTGCTGAAGCAGATAGCCAAGCCACCCCTGAGTCTGAGCACCGCATACATCCATGGGTTGAGGATGAACATATGCACACTCCTCCTGCATGGCAAGGATATTTCCTATCTGGGGTCCATTTCCATGCGTGAGCACAACATCATAACCCTTCATGATTATCTGAGCGATTTCCCTACATGTCTCATCTATCCTTTTCTGCTGCTCTTCAATATTGCTTTTTACGGGATTCAATATGGCATTCCCACCTATTGCGATTACAATCTTCATATACAACTTAATTTTCGCTAAATATTTATACCCTAAGATTAATTTCAAACACCATGAAAACATGCATAATGTGTGGTGGAGAGGGTACAAGGCTTCGTCCTCTCACCTTTGACAGACCCAAGCCCATGATACCTCTGCTCAACAAACCCTCGTTGGTGCATTTAGTAGAGCATCTTGCCATGGAAGGTTTCAATGATATTGTTATCACCTTGGGTTATCTTGGTGGGGAGATAGAATCCACGCTTGGAGACGGAAGCATGTATGGGGTGCATATAGAATACGTACATGAAAAAGAAAAGCTTGGTACAGCAGGGGGAGTAAAAAATGCAGAAGAGTTTTTTGAGGATGAGCCTTTTCTTGTGGTGGGGGGGGATCATGTTATGGATATAGCTTTAAGGGAGTTCTGTCGTTTCCATGAGGAACATCACGCCATGGTAACCATAGGGCTTATACCCATTGAAGACCCAAGAGATTACGGTATCGCTGAACTGAATGTCAGCAACAGAATAACACGTTTCCATGAAAAACCAAAATCAGGAGAGATTTTTAGTAATCTCGCAAGCACAGGCATATATGTTTGCGAACCTGAGGTTCTGAAATTTATCCCGAAAAGGAAATTCGATTTTGCAAAGGATCTTTTTCCAGAACTTATGAGAAAAGGAAAGTGTATCAATGGCTATCTTGTACGAGGGAAGTGGAGTGATATAGGCAATCCCATGGCTTACAGGGAGGCATGCCACTGGATGCTTGATCAGATGCCAGGTACCAAGATTTCAGGCAGTATTAGTATCAAAGATGCCAGGGTGACTGGTCCTATTGAAATAGGGCATAATGTAACGATTTCCTCTAATTCCTATGTTGTTGGTCCTGTGGTGATAGGTGATAACACCACAATTGGAAGCAATGTGCTTATAGGACCCTATACTTCAATAGGATCAAACTGTATCATAGGTGATGGTTCGAGAATCTTATCCTCATACATCTTTGATGATGTGTTTATCGGCAACAATACAGCGATTTCAGGTGCAATCATTGATAATGCAACAAGAATAGAAGATTCCTGTATACTTGAAGCAGGTACGGTGATTGGTCCTAGGGTTACTATTGGAGAAGGAGCGCTGGTTCATTCGAATGTGAGAATATGGCCTGAGATAAAGGTCAACAAAGGGACAAGGGTGAAGAAAACTATTCTGAATGAGAGGTTTGGTAATGAGATGGAGGGGTCATGAGTGAAACGAAGAATAGATATATGAGATGTGAGGAATATGGTATTGTGCCCAGGTAGCTCAGTCTGGGAGAGCGCTGCGCTGAAGACGCAGATGTCCCCG
>CAZCRM010000095.1:0-5742 GCA_964501085.1 uncultured Methanosarcinales archaeon
TGATTCTTTTAGCCATGGTAATCCTGAACAAGCTCGCTGATTCTGACAAGGGGAATCAGTTTAACCTGTTGATTACTCAGAGCCTTCTCAGCCCCTTCCTCTCTATCCACCACAGCCACAACATAGCGTATTTCCAGCCCCGCGTTTCTCAGTGTTTCAATAGCTTTTAGAACCGAACCACCTGTGGTAACCACATCCTCTATTAACACCACCTCTTTTCCCTTCTGGATTTCACCCTCTATTAGAGCTTTGGTGCCATATTCCTTTGATTCTTTCCTGATGATTATCATAGGTAAACAAGTCTCAAGCGAGACCGCAACAGCTATGGGCACGCCTCCCAAAGCAACCCCACCAACATAATCAGCAGAAATTGAGTTCAATATCTCTGATGCTTTTTGCGATATTTTTTTTAATATAGCAGGGTTGGTGCTTGCTTTTTTGATGTCAACATAGTATCTGCTCTTTCTGCCTGAGGCAAGGGTATATTCGCCAATATTAACATAATGCTTCAGAATCTGAGCAAGATCTACCATGGCTCCTTTTTTAATTTAAGGTGGTATCCAAGTATGTTGGTGAGACGATGAAGTACGGGTGTTATGAGGATAACTGTAATGATAATCACATAATTAACGTTTTTGATAAACCACTCTGGTTGGGAAGCATAGGTGAGTAACCAAGCTCCTGCAACGAAATCAAGCTGATCGAGAATAGGTAGTTTTGCCCCTCTTGCATATCCCAGCCTGCGCTTAATAAAACTTCCCATAATATCTCCAAGCAGAGCTCCCAAGGAAAGGGCTATCACCACGTTAACTGTAAAGGTGGAGGAGAATCTCATCTGGATAAGACCTACTATGATTCCTGATATGGTGCCTCCTATGAGTCCACGAAAGGTCTTGCCATCACCCAGTATTCTCTTCCCATCGACCCATTTCTTTCCAAGATCAATGGGTGTTCCGCCTCCAAACACCACAGCCATGGGATTGGCAGTATAGGCTGGGAGCATTAACCAAATCGCCTGTGCAACTATGCTTAAGTACATGTTATCTTAATGAGCAGTAGCACATAGTATATATAAACATGTTAAATTTAAGTGTAGGTAAGCACCAAGTTTGCCATCTCCAAAAAATATATATATTTAAGAGTTTATCAGTTGTTTTTGGTGGTGATATTACGTTTGTTGAAAAAGTGAAAGGGTTTATAACGAGTCCTTCCAGTACGTTTGATGCCTCAAAGCAAGACTCACTTGGTGATGCCATTAAGTACTACGCTGTTATTATAGCAATATACTCCGCATTACTTGCTGTAATGTTTATGCTTGCATTCAGTGTTATTGGTTCAATGAGTGGGCCTTTGGGGATGTTTATCGGCGCAGGTTTAGGTGCATGGGCAGGTGTATTGTTGTTTGTAATGATGCTGATATTATTAATAATAGGTGCATTCATTGACGGAGCAATACTGCATATTTTCGTTTATATAGTAGGTGGAAGAAAGGGAATAGACCAGACAATAAAGGCTGTTATGTACAGCTTCACACCATCATTATTGTTTGGCTGGGTACCTATTATAGGAGTTCTTGCAGTAATATGGGATGTTATTCTTTTGGTCATCGGCATTCGTCAGCTTCATGACCTGACAACAGGAAAGGCGATTCTTGCAGTGTTTCTGCCCCTCATAATAGTAGGGGTATTAATAATTGCATTGTTTTCCGCAACCTCTGTATTCAGATTATTCGTAAGTTGACACTCTCCACGACTAAAGTCGGGAGTCTTGGGGTGGTTCTGTCAGAAAGGCAAATTTTTCAAGGTTCCATCCCTTTTCATGTAATAAATAATACTCTAAAGTGGATTGATTATGCTTTATTCTTGCTATCAAGGAGGTGAGATAATTTACAATGCACTGATACATACTTAGCTTCTTTCATTTTTCAGCTATCTTGGCTCGCCCAGATACGCTACTGTTTTCTTTTTCAATGCGTGATTAAAAGATAAATGAATAAGATAATTTTATCAATAAATATTAAAGATTGAAGAAAAATTTTAATTATTATAGCAACAATAATGCTTGAACTTATAAGGTGAAGATATATCAAACGTCAGGAGGACTTGTTATAGAGGAAGAATCAGACAAACAGCAGGTGAAGGTGGTATACGCTATTCTGGGTAGTGGTGGGATAGGACTTGCACTGGCAAATGAGCTTAAAACAAGGAACAGTAATATTGTTCTCATTGACAATGACCCTGCAAAGGTTCAGACACTAAAAGAGCAGAATCTTAACGCTATGCTGGGTAACATAGGCGACCCCAATGTGCTGAACAGACTGGATTTCAAACATCTTGAGTGTGCTTTTATAGTCAGTTCTGATATCGAAGCAAATAAGAAAGCCATGGATATCATATCTGCAAACGCTCCTGATGTACATATCGTTGCCAGAGCCAATGATTACAAGCAGAAAGAAGAGATGGAAGCTAAAGGTGCTGATTTTGTATTTCTTCCATCAAAGCTACCCCATAAAGCTGTGGCTTCTGCCATTGTGCAATACATCGAAAAGATTACCTCGGTGAGACTGGCTCAGAATCTGAAGAAATTGATAAGCAGCACAGAGGGAAAACTGGCAATCATCGTGCATAACAGTCCAGACCCTGATGCGATTTCCAGTGCTATGGCTCTGAAAGAGATTGCTAACAGCGTGGGAATCAAATCAGAAATACTTTACAGAGGTAAGATAGGGCACCATGAAAACAAAGCATTTGTTAACCTGCTGGACATCGAACTTGATAAGTCTCGAGATTTCAATGCCTCAGACTATAAGAAAATAGCCATGATAGAGTGTTCTGTTCCTGGTGTAAATAATCTTCTTCCCCCAGATACCGAAGTTAATATCGTGATAGATCATCATCAGGCGGATATTGAGGAAGTGAAGGCAGAATTCGTGGATATCAGACCGAATATAGGGGCTACAGCAACTATCATGACAAGGTATCTTCAAGACCTTGAGATTCCTATCAGGACAGAGCTTGCCACCGCTTTATTGTATGGCATAAAAACCGATACCAACGATTTTCGAAGAAACACCGATCCTGCTGATTTCATGGCTGCTGCCTATCTTTATCCTCTTGCAAATCATGATATACTGAGCAGAATCGAGACCCCCTCAAGATCAACAGAGGAGATCGACGTACTCGGTGAAGCTATACGAAACAGAGACATAAAAGGTAGCTATCTCATCTCCAATGTTGGTATAATCCATGATAGAGATACCCTTGCTCAGGCAGCAGATTACCTGCTCACACTTGAGGGAATCACCACAACCGTAATCTTTGGACTCAGTGAGGATTACATCTATATCTCGGCTAGAAGCAGGGATGACAGAATCAACATCGGAAAGGTGATGCAGGATGCTTTTGGAGAGGACAAGGCAGGAGGACATGCCACACAGGCTGGAGCACAGATACCATTGGGTATATTCAGTGGAACAAAGGATAAACAAACCCTTCTGAAACTTGCAGAAGAGGCCGTTGTGAAGCGATTGTTTTCTGTTGTGGGGATTGCGGAAGAAGATTAGCTTGTTTTTCCGTTACATTTTTAACCTCATGCTATATCTTAGAAATCATGTACAAAAAGATTGCACTCCTGCTTATTATAGCGATTCTCGTCTCAGGTTGTGTTTTTAATGGAAACTCTAACAAGGTGATTCCCCAAACCAACCTCCCCTATGGTTTTACCTATCTTGGTACCCATGAAACAGAAGTGAATATCAATGGAATTTCAATGAACGCTACCGAGGGTGTTTATAGACATAAAGAAGGGTATTTTCGAATCCAGGTAATCAAAGATGATAACCCAGAGAGGTTGCTTGCTCAGTATAAGTTACAGTACAAAAATGTCAAATACAGTCCTTTTAAGGAGATTTCATTTAATGGGCACAAGGCAACCATGATCACTGATTACTCGATAAGACATGGAAAGCAGGTACCATTATATACAGTAATCTGGGCAAACAAAAGATACCTGTTCATTGTTACCAGTGAAGAACCAACGGATTCTGAGACAGTTATAGCTCTGGCAGCCGCAACAGGCATGTAATAAGATATATCAACTACACCAATAATAATTAACAATTCTGAAATGAGCAGGATAAAACTTAACCCAAATATAAGGTATTTTGAGGGGACACAGAGGGTGTTTGACCCTGAAACCACACTTGAAAATACCTCCAGACTTCTTCCTAAGATAGGTGTTACAAGAATAGCCAATATCACCGACCTTGATCGGGTGGGAATTCCTGTATTCTCTGCTATAAGACCAAGTGCAGCACCAGGTGCCATCTCGGTGTATTCTGGGAAAGGGGCAACAGAAACCAATGCCAGAATCTCTGCAATAATGGAAAGTTTTGAAAGATGTCTTGCAGAACAGCCAGAAGTTAGTAATGATCTTAAAGGCGTTCAGCTCAACACCGAGAGAGTGGTGGATACCTATGAAAGTCTGAGTGAAAGTTACCCAACATTGTATCCTGATAATCTCCTGTTACCCATGCCTTTCACCCCTGATACCAGTCTTGAATGGGTCTTGGGTTATGACATCATGAATGATGTTGAGGTGATGGTGCCTGCCAATGCGGTTTTCCATCCTTATAAACCCATATACGGAAACCAGCTATTTAGAAGTAATACCAATGGTCTTGCTTCAGGAAATACCATTGAGGAGGCAGTGCTTCATGGTCTGCTTGAGGTAATCGAAAGGGATGCTCTCAGTATCGCAGAGTACACCCGCAATCCTGGTAAGGAGATTATACTTGAGGAAAGCGATGGGCTGAATTATGAGCTGAAAAAAAGAATGGAGCAGGCAGGCATCAAGGTCAAACTCTGGCTTTTGGATTCTGATGTGAATATTCCAACTGTAGTGGCTGCAGTGGATGATACCCTGCTCAAAGACCCTGCTTTGCTGGTCATGGGTGCTGGTTCTCATCTCTCACCCGAGATAGCTGTAACCCGTGCTCTCACCGAGGCAGCTCAGAGCAGGCTTGTTCAGATACATGGTGCAAGAGAGGACACTGATAGAGAAAGGGTGGTGCGTAGCTTTGGTTATGATCACATGAAACGATTGAACAGATACTGGTATGAGGATTCAGAGGGTATAGGTTTGAATGAAATAAAGGATCGTTCAAGCACCACCCCTTATGCCAACATAAGAAAGGTTCTTGATTTTCTTGAGAAGGTCGCTGAGGGTGCTATAATCGTTAACCTCTCAAGAGGTGTTGATATTCCTGTAATCAGGGCAATCATTCCCAACTTTGAGCTTTATACCATTGACCGTGAGAGAAAAGGAAAGCGTATAAGAAAAAGAATGAAACGTAGATGAAAGGTATTTACGTTTTAATTATTAAACTCAATAATAATATCAACATTACTGTGGGGAAACTTGGGAAACTTCACTTCAGAAAGGGTTTCTATGCATACATAGGCTCAGCCCTTGGAAAAGCAGGATTCAAACGCGTAACGAGGCATTTCAAGGTAGCTTCAGGTATTAATAATATAAGAAAATGGCACATCGATTACCTCCTGCCTCATTCAAAAATCATATGTGCTGTGCTTTTACCCACGCATGAAGCGCTTGAATGCACTCTTGCCTCATCTATTAAAGAGTTCTCAGATGAAATCCATGGTTTTGGGTGCAGTGATTGCTCATGTTCATCCCACCTTTTCTTTGCTGATACAGATTTCAGGAGTAAGATAATAGATACCT
>CAZCRM010000096.1:0-5702 GCA_964501085.1 uncultured Methanosarcinales archaeon
CTAATGATACCGTGCATGTTTCTATTTATGTGTTGAATAAAAAAGGTGAGAGAATCGGCGCTGTGGTAGATAATATCATATGGAAGGGGGGCTGATCAGAGTAGAAAGACCTCAAGCCCTTTCAAATAATCTTCACTTGATTGGGAAGTAGGTTTATAATATAACTTTTTGATTTTCAGTAGCCTGTATAAAATGCTGAAGGGAGAAACTTTTTAGCTATACCCATGCTTACTGAAGACAGAAAAGGAATAGATTAAAATCTTACTCCACAACAATTCCCGCATATCCTACAACTGAGGATACATCTCCGGTAATATCACCACTCGTAGAGTATTTAAGCAAGGAAGCCTTTTTTGCCCCAAGCTTTTTAACAGCAGTAAGCATGGCTGCAATAGGTCCGTATCCACACACAGAGGCATTGCGCTCATATAATCTCTTGTAGAACTCATGAATATCCATGGCAAGAATTGCCTCTATGTAATAATTATCGTTCTCCCTTGCTATTTTGTCGGGTCTGTAATGGGTGAAATCACTTGATGCTATGATTATCACCTTTTTATTTACTTTATCTATTGCTTCATATACCTCATTCCCCACATCAAGTGCAGTTTCCTCATCCTGCAAACCCATACATATCGCAACAATACTGAATTCCTTGTATCTATACTGAAGAAAAGGAAGCTGAACCTCAATGGAATGCTCATACATATGAGCCATCTCATCAATATCAATGATTCTCTTAGGTAACGCTTTGATAAACTCATGGTCTGGCTTTACCTCACCAAGAGGAGTGCTCCAGACCTCAGAAGAAACCGCCACCATAGAGCCTTGACCTGTATGATTTGGTCCAATCAGCACAATGGTTTCTGCTTCAGGAAGAACCGCATATACCTTGGCAGCTGTACTACCAGAGTACATATACCCTGCATGAGGCACAATAGCCCCGAGAACATCTTTTTTAACCTCAACATCAGCAAAATATCTACCAATTTCCTGTCTCAGATCATCTTTGTTTCGTGGGTAGAACTGCCCAGCAACGGCAGGGAATCTCGTATTCATATCTCTGCTTCAAAATCCTCAGGAGTATAATTAATAGTTTCTCCTTTTTCTTCTAATACCTGTTTTGCAAGTAACCAGTATATCAATGCCAATGCCTTTCTTCCCTTGTTGTTTGTGGGAATCACAAGGTCTACGTTTGAGGTGGAATTATTGGTGTCACATAACCCTATAACAGGTATTCCCACACTAACAGCCTCAGTAACTGCCTGAGCATCTCCACTTGGATCGGTGACTAAAAGAATATCTGGCTCTATGAACACATTCAGTTTTGGGTTGGTTAACGTGCCTGGAATAAATCTACCTGTTATTGCTTTAGCCCCTGTCACCTTTGCAAACATCTGTGCAGGATATTGTCCATACTGTCTTGCGGATACCACAAGTATTCTTTCAGGTTCATATCTTGCAAGCATCTTTGCAGCCACTCTTATTCTTTGATCCGTGGCTTGAATATCCAGCACATACAACCCGTCTGTCCTAACTCGATACACAAAACGCATCATTTCCTTGGTTTTCTGCTGCGTACCAATATGAATCCCTGCTGTCAGGTAATCCTCCTGAGGAATGATTGATTCATAACCTGTGTCCTGTTTTACATCCTGCTTTATGTCTATTTCCATCATCTCACCTTTCCTCTATGCTATTATTTGTTTCTTTTGTTTTATTCTTTTTACAGTAATGGGAATCACCCCTTTTTCCAATTCCTTTATTGCAATATCTATTGGGTCCGAGGTATCAACATCTATTAACACAGGTGCACCCAGAGAAATCTGAAGTGCCCTTGCACCTATTATACGAGCACGTTCATACTTGGTAAACTTTGTTTCACTCACATAACCACCTCAAAAACATAACAGCCTCCCAGAATCATCATATCCATATTCATTTTTAATGGGGTTGCTGAGATTTGAACTCAGGTCACAGCGTCCCGAACGCCGTAGGATGGACCAGGCTACCCTACAACCCCTCCTCACTGGTACGGAGCAAGCAGATTCACAAGTTCCACATGGGTTAAGAGCATCCGTCTGCAGCAGTATCGCTCGATTCCGAGGTCATCGAGTACCTTGCCTGGTTCTTCATTTTCAATTCGCTTTTTATATTCTTCCCATACGCTTGAGATTACTTTCCCGCATGTAAAACATCGTACTGGTATCATGTTTACCTATATGATTTCTGTCTCCTTTTTCTTGCACCTCTGCCACCGAATTGCTTTGGTAACTTATACCTCGTATCGTTTACAAGCAGGCTTCTATCGTACTGTGCCATGGTATCTCTTAAAGAGGTATCATTCGTCCATTCAACCAGCCCTCGTGCAATGGCTGTTCTAACTGCATCTGCCTGACCAAAGATGCCTCCTCCCCGTACATTTACGTCAATATCTATGGTGGGAATGATATCTGCTGCAAACTCGAGGGGTTCTGCCATCTTCAGTCGAACAAGCTCAGGTTCGATGATTTCCAGAGGTTTCTTGTTCACCCTGATACGTCCTTTTCCCTCACGTATAACAGCACGGGCAATGGCAGTTTTTCTTTTTCCTGATGAATTAACCACTTTCATGAACAACACCTAATATGTTGAGCCCAGTCTCCTACTCAGTTCTCCTAATATAATATAGTTACTTGTACTAATACGCTTAATATTTGCATCTTCTATGGTTTCTGCTTTTTCCTGACTCAACTCTGGGGGTACCCCTATATAAACCTTCAACTTTTTAAAAGCTTGCCTTCCTTTTGCTTTCTTGTAGGGTATCATGCCACGAATTGTTCTTTTAACTATGCGATCGGGTCTCTTGGGGAAATACGGTCCTTTTTCTCTTGAGCCTCTCTGGATACGAGCTTTATATTTATCAATCGTAACATCCTTTCTTCCAGAAATCACCGCCTTTTCTGCATTGATGATTCTGATTTCCTCACCATTTAATAGTCTCTTCGCCACTATGCTTGCCATCCTTCCAAGAATGAGATCACTTGCATCGATTACTCTCATGCTCATGCTATCACCCTATTATTTTTACCCCTGAACCCTCCGGGTTCCTGTTCATAAGCTCTTCAATGGTAATACACTCACCACCTGCTGCTTTAATCTTTTCTCTGGCACTGCCACTGAAATTAACTGCAGCTACTGTAAGCTTATGGTCAAGCACTCCTGCCCCAAGCACCTTTCCAGGAACGATTACCGTGTCGTCTTCCTTTGTATATCTATTGATTCTGCTTATATTGACCTCAGCATAATTCCTGGAAGGACGTTCAAGTCTCAACGCTATATCTCTCCAGAGAGGTATTGCCTTTTCTCTGGACTGCTTTTTAAGCGCAGATATCAGATTTAATACTTGTGGGTTTGTTTTGTTTTTGTAATTGCATTTCATTTTTGATTCTCCGTAAGACCATTATGGTCTGACTCACGCAATACTGCGTTATTTAACGCCACAAGCCATGCTTGTTACGGTTTAAAGAATCATAAAAAGATGATTCAGATTCATCTAAATAACGTTTCTATTACATAAATCTAACGTATGTTATTATCAACTTTCAGATAGCTATAAGTTGTATATTATCTTTAGTTAATACAATGCACATAAAATCTGAGATTAGAGTTCTTGGTATTGATGATTCTGCTTTAATAAATGAAAAGGTCACCATAATAGGAGCTTTTTTCAGAGGTGGTGAACAGCTTGATGGGGTTCTTTGTTCTGAGATCACAAAGGATGGCATGGACGCCACTGATGCTGTTATCAGGATGGTTACTAACTCAAGATATTATGGGCAGATAAGGGTGATTATGCTCGATGGTGTTACCTATGCAGGCTTCAACCCCATTGATATAGATAATGTCTTTAAAGAAACCACCATACCTGTGATTGTGTGCATGCGCTCATATCCAGATTTTGAAAGAATCAAACTCGCACTTGAGAATTTACCTGATAAAGAGAGACGATGGGAAATCATCCAGAGGGCAGGTAAGATATACAGAGCTAATAGCATATTTATTCAGGTTTGCGGGATAGATACACAAAGTGCGTACGAGATTGTGCGGATTACCTCAACCCATAGCAATATTCCTGAACCGCTTAGAGTAGCTCATCTTATAGCGACAGGAGTAGTGCTTGGAGAGTCTACAGGCAAAGCCTAAGCTTTCTGCACATATATGTTGAAAATCTTGCCTTCCTGTTCTACTGCAAGCAGTTTATTGCCTGACTTTTTTGCCCATGCATCGATGTTCTGTGGAGCCACTGGGTCATCTGCTATTACCTTGAGTATCTCCCCGCTTTTGAGCTGCTCTACCTGTTTTTTTGTTTTTATTAAAGGATAGGGACAGCAATCCCCTCTCACGTCTAGTGTTGCATCAGGTATGATTTCAGACATCTTTAGAATACAAGATTTACATCTGCCTCAAGTATCATATCTGTAAGCTCATCCAGAGAGATTTTCTTTATCCCCTCAATGATCTCGTCATCGCTTATGCCTCGTTTTTCAACATCTCTATCGAGAGCAAAGAAGTTCACAAGGTCAATATTCTTGGTTATCTCAGATTCCACCGTAGGTACATCCTTGAGCCAGACAGCAAGGTCTCCATACCCTGTCTTCTGCCCTTTAACTATGGAATGCACTCCTCCGCTTGCGAAGATCAGGGATGCCTCGTTTCCAGCCGCTACCTGTGATGCTGCCATGGGTATTGCTCCGTATGCATCCTCCTTTCCATAAGGGGGTTGGGTTACAATGATATTCACCTTCTTTGCCATTCTTCATCACCCTATGAGTATTGTTTTATCTGATTCTGCTGTCCATTCAGCAAGGTCATAGAGTCCTCCGATGATAACCCCTTCTGTCTGGTACTTTGTCACTCCTCTTGCATCAGTACATTTTATGCATGCTATCGCATCAGCCTTAGGCTTCTTCAGACCTTTTTTAACAATGTTCCCGAATATTGTCTCTATGTTTGGAAACTCTTTTGGTGCTTGGTCTCTATGGGCTATCACGGTAGCATCGAGGTAGTTAAAGAAGTTAACAGTTATGCCCTTTTCTTTTGCTGCATGCGCCAGTCTCATCATGGTGAATACTCCTTCATCCCTGTAGGGACCGTTTATGGAGACTATAGTAAGCTGTTTTTGTGTCATGTTATCACCTAAAACCACACAACTCTATCAAAATCCATGATGAAATCAAGAAGTGTACCAATATCTTTAACCTCAACACCCTCTATCATTTTATTAGTTAGCGACCTCGAAAGCACTGCCTTGTCATCAGCGTATATCTTTATGCCCTTTTTCTGTGCGTCAGCAAGCTTGTCTCCGAACTCGGTTTTTCTTGCAGCTGTTACTCCATCCTCAACAAGGTACAGAGCTACGTTGTTTCCTTTTTGCTTTGCATTCATTCCAATATCCAACACGAGGTCTGGAATCTCTGTAGTAAAGGGGTCCTTTGATAGAACCAACAGCAAGTCTGTCATTTTTCACCTCTCATGTTTTATTTACTATGCCACTTGGTATTATGTAATAAAGGTTTTGATAGAGGCAATACCAATATGACAATATTATTTTTATGTATTTATATTAAATATATGTGTATCTCATTTGCTTCACACTTCTATCGCTAAGGAAGCCCAGAACTTTAGTTCTGTTTGGCGGAAGCTATATGTTTTAACTACAA
>CAZCRM010000097.1:0-5631 GCA_964501085.1 uncultured Methanosarcinales archaeon
TGGCATTGTTAAACCTCAGAGAGCAAGCTCCTGACTTCAGTCAGGAGAAGCTGACCCTAAAATCAATGCATATGTTATACTGGTATGGTGCATAAGGTCTCACAATCCTTTTATTTAAGGGAATTATACCCACATTCATTTCATGAGCAGATTCTTGAATTCTTTTTAATATTGCATCAAACTCATCTTCATGGGCGATTGCGTATAGATGAATAACCCCTCTATTTTTCACAGCACTTATACCCTCTTTCAAAAAATCAAGAGCGCTGTGTGGTAGATTCATTATGATGTGGTCAGCATCTTTAATCCCTTTTATTGCATCCCTCACATCTCCTTCCCTTACCTCTATATTTCTGACTTTATTGAGTTCTATGTTCTGTTTCAGGTATTGTATGGCATGAGGGTTCTTATCAATGGCTATTACCTTGGCATGAGGATATCTTTTTGCGATTAGAATGCTGAAAGGACCTACTCCAGCAAACATGTCTACTACTTTATCCCCATCTTTGATCTGATTCACAATCCTCATCCTCTCTGTTGCCAGACGGGGTGTGAAATACACCTTTTCAAGGTCGAGCAGGAATCTGCATTTGTTCTCTTTATGTACTGTTTCTGTTCTTCTCTCCCCTGCTATAAATGAGAGTTTTCTAATTCTATACTCTCCATCTACTGGAGTCTCAGCCAAAAGCACTGTTTTTATCCTTTTCTGCCCCAGCAATACCCTCGCTATTCTATGTACATCTGACTCATGCCTCTCTATAATAGCGATATCCCCCACTATCTCGTATGCTGGTGAGTATCCAAGAATCTCTTCAGGGCTATGTTCTTTTTTTAATACCTCAAACTCATGTTCTTCTATCTCATAACCCTCCACTCTTCTGGTTACAGGTATCAGTAGATACTCTCCCTCTGATACTATCTTCAAGCTCTTATTAAGAACACCCTCTTGCATTAACCTCTGCCTTGTTACTTCTCCCACTTTTTTATGAACTTTTATGCACAGAGATTTTAAAATTTTATGCTTTTGCTCTCTGAGCTTTACCATAACAAGATTTAATACCAGCATACAATATTAGATTATGCTCACCTTTGTTGGATTAGGGTTATACGATGAGAAGGACATAACAGTCAAAGGTTTGGAAGCGATAAAAAAAGCTGATGTGGTGTATGCTGAATTCTATACTTCGCATTTGATGGGTACAACCATTGATAAAATGGAGAAATTTTATGGTAAGAAGATTACCCTGCTTTCAAGAGAGGAGATTGAACAAAATCCATCATGGTTATGGGAAGCAAAAGAAAAAGATGTGGTATTGCTGACAGGCGGGGATGTCATGGTGGCGACCACCCACATTGATCTCCGTCTGCGTGCAAAGGATATGGGTATAGATACTGCGATTATCCATGCCCCATCAATTTCGTCAGCGGTACCTGGCTTATGTGGATTGCAGAACTACAGGTTTGGAAAATCCACAACCATTCCTTTTCCCTACACCATAAATGATAAAACCATAATCTCTGAGGCACCATATGATACCATCAAGATGAACAGGAAGAATGACCTGCATACCTTAGTCTTTCTTGATATTGAAGCTGAGAGATTCATGGATATCAGAATGGCAGTCTCTTTACTTATGGAGATGGAGGAGCGGAGGGGTGAGAATGTGCTTGTAGATGATACACTTGCAGTTGGTATTGCAAGAGCGGGATCAGAGTCTCCAGAGGTTCATGCGGACTATCTTGAGCGATTGAAAGAGTATGATTTTGGTGCTCCTCTGCATACCCTTGTAATTCCAGCCAGTCTTCATTTTATTGAGGCTGAGGCACTGGTCAAGCTGTGCGGTGCGCCACCTGAGATTATGAAATAACTGGAGTGTTAAAGGACTATTGTAAATATTTTGGGAAGAAAAGTATTCATCTAGTTATGAGGTGGTTAAAAATATACTACAAAATACGAAGTTCGTATATACTGCAAATTATTATGCGTTTCCACTTATATGAGGAATAAAGGATAACCAAACGCTTGAACAAAGCGAAAAGCTGCGTATTATTAAAATTTTAGATAATATACTTTGTGATTTTATTTTATCAGGCGCTGAGCTTTGCTTTGATTGAAGCCTTTTCACATGCGTTATGCGAAGATAGTTATCTTTTGAGCATTTACAGTGCTTTCTCAGAACACGATACACTCAGCTAATTAGTATGTAAGGAGTGCCATCGTAACTTATTAACTTAACGCAACTGCATCACAGGAGGCTTCAGAAAATAAACACGGTAACGTAGACACTCCTTGAAATTGTCTCCCTTGAAGTCACAGGGAATTAAATCTGCAGCAGTGCATTTGTCTCCTGAACAGAATTCACATTTTTCAAATGCCATATCATAAAGAATATTAATGCACCATTATATTGTTTTCGGTTGAGGTTATCTCATTAATCTCGCATCTCACCCCTTTCATCTCACATCTCAGTCTCATCTTCTCAAGAATTTCTTCATAGTGATATCTTTCTTCAAAGATATGCTCGTATTCAGGTAGTAGTTGAGGGTAAAACCTGCCCAAGAAATCCTTAATACGTTTCCACACTCCTTTTCTCAGCCTAAGCCTGTCTATAAGCACGTACTTGGGATTTGTTGATATAATGGCATCTATCAGAGCATCGGTCTCGGTAATATGAGGCAGTACAGGTCCAAGGAACACCCATGTGCTAATACCCATCTTTTCAAGCTCTTTAAGTGTATGAAGTCTCTCCTCCACGGATGAAGCCCCTGGTTCAATTCGCTCCCTCAACCTGTCATCAAGCACTGTAAGGGTTAAACCAACCTCGATGTTTGAAAACCTCCTTAGAATATCCACATCCCTGAGCACAAGGGATGACTTTGTCTGAATACATACAGGGATATCATGGAGTTGAAGAACCTCAAGACACCTTCTGGTTATCTCATATTTCTTCTCCACTGGCTGGTATGCATCCGTCACTGTACCTAATCCTACCACACCTCTCTTCTTTTTTGTGAGCTCTCTCGAAAGTATGCGGGGAAGGTTTATCTTAACCTCCACCACCTCTCCCCATTTTCCCTGCTTCCAGTGGATAACCTCTGGAGCGTAACAGTAAACACAGGCATGAGCACATCCTTTATAGGGATTAAGAGCATAATCAATCTCAGGAAGTTTTGAAGGCGAGAGTGCGGTTTTTACCTTTATTTCTCTAATCATATATATCATCAAGTCTTCTCTGATATAACGTATCCCTCAACACCCTACTTTCTTTGATCCATCTTTTTATGGGAATGGTAAGCCTTGTAGAAATATATTCTAAAGCTTGGTTAAGAGAAGAAAACTTTTTAGGAGGCGATGCAAGAGCATTTCTTATGTTTTCCCTCACATTCCACACACCAACAGGCATGATATAGCCAGGATGTGCCTCCCTGAGAACCACAACCCTTGCCTGTCTTCTCTCTTTCATAAGATACTCATTCACCGCAAGCCTTGCAGCATAATAGCATCCCCCTATCTCAGCATATGTTGTTCTGCCTTCATAACCCTCAGAGGATGACATCATAGCCACATCCTTTCCAAAAGGATTCCATACAGTATTGGGATACCATGCCTCGATAAGCTCATAGCTCCATGATAGAGGCATCATCAGCACAACAAATCTGTTATCAAGCTGCCATGCCTCAAAAACAAGGTATTCGTTAATCAAAGGAAAATCCTTCATCTTCTCCATGAGATAAGCTGAAATCATACTATCCACTGCGGTAATGCTCCATCGTGTGGGTACAAACCTTCTATGTTTTTCCTCACCAAATGCACCCACAGAAAAAGCCTTCTGGATGCTTGAGACCAGAGCACCTCTGTTATAGAGCTCAATAACCGCATCCTTTGCCTTGAGATCAGTATCATAGTATGCCTTCTCCATCCTATAATCGAATTTCATCGTACCTGTGCTAATCTTTTTGATGGGTGCGGTGGGACCAAAAGGCTGAACTTCAGCATCAAGTATGAGTCTTGCTTTTGGTTTTTTATTAAACTCTGCCTCAGTCTCAACAGGACTAACACACAGTGCCATCTCCCTTGTGGTTTCAACAATACGATTTTCCTCAAGCTTTCTTACATGCACAACATGCTTTCCTCTCACCAGTTGAGAGCGAAACTCCACAATATCATCGATACTTTTACCTTTCCACATCTCAGGGGTGTCGAGAATAGAGGTGTCTCCATGTAAAGGAGGGATGAGTGGTCCAACTGAAACGTATGGGTACCCTATCCTGCCCACAAACACCCCAGGAGGTGAGGAGCCATCGATGTTCATGCTCTCAGTTAAAAGCTTAACTTTAGCGCTGTAATAGAACCTAACAAGTACAGGACATCTTGATTTTCCACACAGTAATCTTGCCCCTCTGCAGACAATGCATATGTTAGAATCCATGTTCATGCAGATTAACTATTTATTATATTTACTCCCAACCCCCGCATTTTTCATGTAATCAGATCCCGCTTATCTCGTATGATTCCAGCAGAACCTCTCCATTGAGTAACCCTGCATGATAGGTTCTTCCTGTTTCAAGATCATTAACTGTAATCTCAGCAGGAGCAAAAACATTGGTGTCTATCTTGAAAAAGTCATATCCTGCCTCCTTGAATGTCTTATAAAAGGGTTTGCCGTAATCAGAGGACGTCGAAGAAGGAACCTGTTTGAATAACGTTTCATCAAACCCTCTAACGTTCAGCACTACAGAACCATAATATATAACGCTATCATTAGTGCTTCCCATAGCTTTGATATCATCCTTTATCACAGGTGCAATCGGAGCACATCCAGTACCACTCATGATTCTAGTAACATCATATCCAAGCTCGTTGAGCTTGAATACCGCTGTCTCAACCACCCGCCCAGAAACCTGAACTGATCCAACGATGCTTGCTGTGGGTGCCACAAGAGCCACGACATTGGCAGAGTCCACATGACATGCCTCAGCGATGTACTCGATTACCCTCTCATTAGGAAGCTGGTTTGATTCGAGGGCAATAACTGCATAATCATAATCATCTTCATATTTTATGCGTTCATATGTTTTTTTGGGTTTGAGTGCCAGAGCCCTTGCAGGACCTGAACCCATGGCAAAGTAATCATCAACACTTATCCTCCATCCTGCTTTCTGGGCACCAAGGCAGGCTATCGCAGGATGATCAGTGGTAACATCGATGAAGGCAAGAGGGATACCATTGACATTACGAACACTTATAGAACTCATACCAAAACCACCCATGCATATATTTGTGAACATCAAACCCGCCTCATATCCCCCTTCCACGTTTACCCCACAGTCTATCACATTTGCTCCATTTTTCAACTCTATTGTCTTCACCTTTAGCTCATCCGACCAGTCCATCATATCCTCTGCTATTTCCAGTGCCTTTTCATTAACGCTCAGCAAATTTTTCACCAACTCTACTTGGAAACAAGGACTTATAAGGTTTTTGAAATTTATGCATAATTCTTGATAATGCGTGAATTCATGACGCTGAGCTTGTTAAAATGCTTTAATAGCTTATATGCTTCCAGCAAAAACTATTCAACTTCTCGTCGCAAGGAGTCTCCTTCCGAAAGGGAGGTGAGGAATTGCGAC
>CAZCRM010000098.1:0-5619 GCA_964501085.1 uncultured Methanosarcinales archaeon
GCCAAAAATTCAGAGTCTTTGATGTCAATCTTTTCCATTATGTTTTTTGCTTTTTTCAGATTCTATGAAAATGCCTTTTACAATTTCTACTCTGGAAAGAAGATACAAGAAATCGTAATCAGTCCATCAAATTATAGCGACATATTTAAATATATTGTTATATATAGGCTACAGATGGCAAAATACAGGATTTTTGGAAAGGTCAAGCACAGAAATACATGATATATGGGAATTGAAATTATTGAAAATGGTGAAACTCACGTAATTCCTCCGAAAGGAAGTTTGAGATGAGTCAGCTTAGAAATGTTAAAGGGAAAGACGCCATAAAAGCATTTGTAAAAGCAGGAGGTGTTCAAAGGAAAGGTAAAGGAGACCATGTAAATATCAAGATGCCAAACGGGCAGATCATTACTATACCCAACTCCAAAGTGCTTAAAATTGGGTTGCTCAAAGCAGCAATAAAAAAGGCTGGTTTGACGGATGAGGAATTCCTGAAGTTATTAAAATAAGAGGTGATATCATGGAGTACACAATATTGATCTATAAAGCCGAAGAAGGCGGCTTCTGGGCAGAAGTCCCTGCATTACCCGGCTGTTATTCCCAGGGTGAAACAATCGAAGAGACAATCGAAAATACAAAGGAAGCAATCGAAGCGCACCTGCTGGCTTTAAAAGAGGAGAAGGAAGAAGTACCTGTAAGAGAAGAATTCGTTATTGGAAGAGTGAAAGTGGAAGCACCTGCTACCGGATGAGCCATTCAATAAAGAGAAGTTTAATTTGAGCAAATCAGCCCTTTCCTTCGCAGTCATATACCCCTCCCATCACACTTGTCTCCTGCATATAGGATGACAAAAGCTCGGTCTTCGTAAAATATCTCACCCATGAGGTCAGATAATTCGTGTTGGATATTATTGTATTGCTGAGATTATTATGTTATCAAGATTAATTCGAGTCATCCTTCAACTCGTCTTGGTCTATATACCTTACGTCTTGAGGATGTTTCTAATGATGGTGCTTTTTTCACTATAATGAATTCTACAGCGAAGATGGTCGTTACCTTGTTTCCATTAAAGTAGGGGAGATGAATAATAATAAGTTCTTTGAGATCAAAGGACCTGATGGAATCTATACCCCAGCTAAAGCAGAAAAACTCCCACCAACAGTGGTTTCCAGCTCTTTATACCCTCAATTAATGCTTCTTCTCATAGGCATGGTTGCAGCCTCTCAGTAAGAAACCATCTAAGACCAAGAAGCTGGAGCTTGCCCGTAGATTACGTAGCGATATACAGAGACTTGATACATAAGATAGAGTATAAAGCCAGATTATAGTTTTCCTGATTACATCAGGTAGGTTTTTACACTATGATAGTCTTGGCTGCTATTGATTTGGTTCAATAATTTTATCATAAGTTTGACGGAAAACTATAATGTACTGCTTACACTTCGTTCAAGTGTAATGATAAGCGAATCTTATGAATAGATTTTAAGCATACAAGGAAGATAATATATACAACAGGTTGAATTATAGGTACGAAAATGACCATATCTGAGAGAAAGATAGAGCATTTATTGTTATGTGCTGAGAAGGATGTTGAAGCCCATAAATATTTCGGGCTCAGAGCATCAGGTTTTGATGATCTCAACCTGATACATAACTGCCTTCCAGAGATTGATAAAAACACTCTTGATACAAGCATCGAGTTTTTGGGAAAGAGGTTGAATGCTCCTCTTCTGATTGCTTCAATGACAGGCGGGCATTCTGATACAAAAAAGGTAAATGCTGCTCTTGCAGGTGCTGCAGAAGAACTGGGTATCGGTATTGGTGTGGGAAGCCAGAGGGCGGCCATTGAGAACCCAAAGCTTGAGAGTTCATTCAGGATCGTAAGGGATAAAGCTCCCAATGCCTTTGTGTACGGAAATATAGGTGCTGCACAACTTAATGAGTTCGGAATAGAAGAGATTGAACGGGCAGTGGAGATGATTGATGCAGATGCCATGGCCATACATCTGAATTTTCTTCAGGAGGCAATACAGCCAGAGGGTAATGTGAACGCATCAGGGTGTCTTATGGCTATTGAGAGACTATGTAAGGAACTTTCTGTACCAGTGATCGTGAAAGAGACCGGTGCTGGAATATCTCGTTCACAAGCTGTTGCTATATGCAATGCAGGTGCGGCTGCCATTGATGTGGGTGGACTTGGAGGAACCAGTTGGGCAGGTGTGGAGACATACCGTGCACAACAGCAAGGAGATACGAGGGCAGAGTATTTAGGAAGAGAGTTCTGGAACTGGGGGATACCTACAGTAGTGAGCATCGTGGAATGTTCGGTAGCGATACCAGTTATTGCAACAGGAGGCATACGATCAGGTCTTGATATAGCAAAATCAATAGCTCTTGGCGCTTCTCTCTGTGGTATTGCTTTACCCCTAGTAGTACCAGCTTTGAAAGGTCAGAAGGACGTGGTGGATAAGCTATCATTGATTATTGAAGAGCTCAAGGTTGCCATGTTCTTATGTGGATGCAGGAATATTGATGAGCTAAGGAAAGCCCCTGTGGTTATCACAGGTAGAACAAAGGAGTTTTTAGAACAGAGAGGATTTGAAACCAGTAAATTTGCAAGAAAGAATGGAGACGTTAGATGAGTGAGATAGGAATAATCGCAATCGGTGGATACAATGAGATGGGTAAAAACATGACTGGCATCAGAATAGACAGGGATATCATCATACTGGATATGGGTATCAAGCTTGACAGGGTGCAGATACATGAGGATGTAGAGCTTAATGAGATGCATTCTATGGAGCTTATCAAGATGGGAGCGATCCCTGATGATACTGTTATGAGGAATGTGAACGGAACTGTAAAGGCAATCGTTTGTACTCATGGGCATCTGGACCATATAGGTGCTATTCCAAAACTTGCTCACAGATATAAAGCACCGATTATCTCAACTCCTTACACTGCTGAACTCATAAAGTATGGGATAACCGAGGAAAGGAAGTTTGATGTGAAAAACGAGGTAATTTCCCTTAAAACAGGAGAAATCTACCAGATTACACCAGATGTGCAGATTGAATTTATCCATGTGCAACACAGTATCGTTGACTCAGCCTTTGCAGCTATTCATACACCCGAAGGTATAATTCTATACGCCTGCGACTTTAAGCTGGACAGAACACCTACGCTTGGCGATGCACCAGATTTCCAGAGGCTTCGAAGGTTAGGAAAGCAAGGAGTCAAGGTGATGATTGTCGAGAGTACCAACTCAGGACGTTCTGGGAAGACTCCATCAGAGCAGATAGCAAAGGACCTTGTGAGGGATGTACTTCTTGGAACCGAAGAGACAGATACAGGGGTTATCATCACCACCTTTTCATCTCATATTGCACGTATTAAAGCCATTATACAGGCTGCCGAGGAGATGGGACGTGTTCCAGTACTGCTTGGAAGATCAATGGAGCGTTATATTTCAATAGCAGAAAAAATGAATTTCCTCAAGTTCCCTGAAAATCTTGAAATGTATGGGAATAGAAATACTGTGGATAAAGCCCTGAAACGCATCTCACAAGAGGGTAAGAGTAAGTATTTATTAATCGTTACAGGTCATCAAGGTGAGCCTGGCTCAATTCTTACAAGGATAGCCAACGGAGAAACACCTTTCAAGATAGATGCTGGAGATAAGGTGATATTCTCAGCAAACACCATACCTACGCCAATGACCATGGCAAACAGGTATGCTGTTGAGACAAAACTTAGAATGCAGGGAGCTCGTATCTATGACAATGTGCATGTATCAGGACATGCCTGCAAGGAAGACCACTGGGAGCTTCTCAGGATGATTTCTCCTGAGCAGGTGATACCATCCCATGGTAATATGGAGATGCATGCCAGCTATGTGGAGATGGCAGAGGATGCTGGCTATATTTTTGGGGATACAGTGAATATCATGAGAAATGGAGAGGAAATGGTCTTATGATTCAAGAAGCTCTCCGGAAACGAGCTAAGCTGGTGGATGATGCGATTGCTGAGTATATTCCCATCGTTAAACCTGAGGGAATGTACACTGCCATGCGTCATCTTCTCGATGCAGGAGGAAAAAGGCTTCGTCCTTCAGCGCTTATTCTGGCAGCCGAAATAGTGGGTGGAAAGCAAGAGGACGTACTCCCAGCAGCGGTAGCGGTTGAACTGATTCATAACTTCACCTTGATACATGATGATATCATGGATGAGGCTGATATCCGAAGAGGGCTTACCACCGTACATAAAAAATGGGGTCTGGGTGGTGCGATTATTGCCGGGGATGCGCTGTATTCAAAAGCCTTTGAGCTCATCGCAAGCTCAAAAAGTGATCCTGAACGAATTGTTGAAAGTATTAAGATTACATCAAAAACATGTACTGAGATATGTGAAGGGCAATGGTTGGATATTAATTTTCAGAAGAGAAATGATGTGACAGAAGACGAGTACCTGAATATGGTCATGAAGAAAACCGCTGTACTCTTTGCCACCTCACTGAAGGTAGGGGCAATATTAGCGGGTGCTGTCGAAAAGCAAGCCAATGCTCTATGGGAGTTTGGTTTACATACTGGCATAGGGTTCCAGATATATGATGATGTTATTGATCTCATAACCCCTGAAGAAATACTGGGAAAGACACAGGGAGGGGATATTATTGAAGGTAAACGAACCCTTATTGTGATTCATGCCCTCTCAAAAGGCGTACGTATTGATGCTCTTGGAAAACCCAATGCAACAAAGCAAGAGATTTCAGACGCTCTTTCTCTACTTAAAAGATGTGGTTCTATTGATTATGCCATGCGCAAGGCAGTGGATTTTGTTGAGAAAGGAAAATCTTTTTTGAGAATATTTCCTGATTCAGAGCCAAAAAGAATACTCACAGGGTTAGCAGACTATATGATCAAACGGAAGTATTGAAATGTACCATCTTGAATGCATCAGATGCAGAAGGAAGTATGATGGCAGTGAGGTAAGATATACCTGTAGTTGTGGAGGTCTATTGGATGTTGTCTATGAGTATTCAACGATAGAACTAACAAAAGAGAGCCTGAAAGCTCCAGTCTCTGTGTGGAAGTATCGTGCACTTCTTCCTGTGGATAGAGAACAACCTATTACGTTGCAGGAAGGAGGTACAAAGCTTTATCGTGTTGATAGAATAGCGGAAAATCTTGGGTTGAAGGAGGTGTATGTCAAGCATGAGGGAATGAATCCCACAGGTTCTTTCAAGGATAGGGGAATGACAGTGGGAGTGACCAAAGCCCTTGAGCTAGGGATGAAGACCGTTGCATGTGCCTCTACTGGAAACACCTCTGCCTCTCTTGCTGTATATGGAGCAAGGGCAGGTATTCTTGCTGTGGTGCTTCTACCTTCTGGTAAGGTTGCACTTGGCAAGCTTGCCCAGGCACTCATGCATGGAGCAAAGGTGCTGAGCATCAAAGGTAATTTTGATGATGCCTTGAAACTTGTATGCCAGCTATGCGAGAGTGAGGGTTTCTATCTTTTAAACTCTGTGAATCCATACAGGTTAGAGGGACAGAAAACCATTGCCTTTGAGATAGCTGACCAGCTTTCATGGGATACTCCAGACAGTGTGGTGCTTCC
>CAZCRM010000099.1:0-5585 GCA_964501085.1 uncultured Methanosarcinales archaeon
GGATGTCTCTTCTCTTCGCATGTTAAATAACGGAGAGCTGAGCTGTATCGTAGCAGTGAATAAAGCACCTCCTGAAAACGTAAAGTATAAGCTTCGGAATGGAGATGAGGTAGATATCCTATTTGGATTCTGCGGAGGATAAGCTTTGAAAACTCTTCTGAAAAAATATTGTCAACAAGAGAGGGAAAAAGAATTTGTGGAGAACTATAGTTATCCGCATAACTTGAACATGAATCAAAAACAATCTGAGCGAGGCGCCTGAAAACAAAATAATTTTTTCATGCGCCGCTATCGCTTCGCTCAAGCAGATGTGAAAAAAGTGAAAGTAATTTTATGAAAGTAATTTTATCATTCATTCCTTAGATATGAATTACTTTTCTTTTTTAAGATAATTTTTGGTAAATTAAACAAGTTTATGGATTTTTATTTAATTGCAACCAAAAGTTAGTTAAAGGATTATAAATAATAAAAACTGTACATATTTAATGGTGATAATCATGGCTATAGCTATATGTAAAATGGATATAGATGAAGAAAGTACCCAGTACAGAACAGAATATAATGGAAAGGTCTATTATTTCTGTTCTGCTGCCTGCAAAGATGCTTTTGAAGCAAATCCTAAAAAATACCTGAAAGATAAACCCTGGTGGAAATTCTGGTAGGCTTAGGAATGGCTAAAATATTGTTGTCATAAAAGCAAGAAAGATAAACATCATGAAAATTGTTTATGATGGGAACGTTGTGGAGGAATAACAGGTGAGTGAGGCAGGCATGAATAATAAATGCATTTATTGTGGCATGGAAATTGAAGGAAAAGGTATTATTAAAGAAATTGATGGAGAGAAAATAGAATTTTGCAGTCGTCACTGCGCAGTTATATTTGAGGGGCTTGAGAAAAAAGGAAGGATGAAAGCAGTAGTTATGGCAGAACGGACTAAAATACTTTCTAAGCTTGAGGAAGAAAGAGGGACTAAAGTCATAACTTTAATCCATAGGAGAGAACCCTGGGAAGAAAAGGACGTGAATTACATCACCATCGAAGATACCGAGCACGTTCTGATGAGGATCAGACAGACTCCAGATAAGGATGTGGATTTAATTCTGCACACCCCAGGAGGACTTGCGTTAGCCAGTGAGATGATAGCGATGGCAGTGAAGAACCATCCTGCAAAGGTTACAGTCATGGTTCCTTTTTATGCCATGTCAGGAGGCACGCTTATTGCACTGGCTGCAGATGAAATTATCATGGAGAAAGACAGTGTGCTCGGACCTCTTGACCCCCAGCTAGGAGATAAGCCCGCTGTCTCTTTAATATCATTACTTGAGAAAAAGCCAATAGAAAGTATATCTGATGATAACATCATACTCTCAGAAGAGGCAAGAAAAAGTTTAGTAAGAGTACAAAAAATGGTAGAATGGATACTGGAAGGTAAGATGGAAAAAGATAAAGCAAAAAAGCTGGCAGAGTTTTTAACAGGAGGTTATACCACTCATGACACCCCCATTGTTTTTGATGTTGTAAAGAGCTTTGGCTTGAAGGTTAAGCAGGGTATTCCTAAGAGGGTATATGACCTCTTCAAGACATTTGAGTTCGGCGCATGTCCTAGACCTCAAAGCGCTAAATATTGAGATTGTTCGCTGAGAAGAGGCAGGTAAATTCATTCCCTGAACATACAGAGTGATCTGAAGTTGTGAAACACCACCAAGGTTTAAAATTTTAAGTATCCGTAGTTAACTGCAAGAATCCACAAACAACCTTGCAAACTCTGAATATGAGACTGCATGTAAATGAGCATATGCAGCAAGGGTATTCTTCACAAGGATGCCATCGTATTTACCCTTGATACCTGTACCTCTATCAAGCTTGATAGCAAAGCTTGTGTTCTTTGCTAAGTTAACAATCTCAGAATGATGGAACTCATGTCCTGTAAACGAAAAACCGGCTTTTCCTATCACATTATCCCTTATAAAACTCCCAATATTATAGCTCACAACCCTTTTATGTCCCATCAATGTTTTCGCTGGTATTACACCCACCATCTCAAAACAACCTTTGTTCATCTTTGCCATATGGTAATTTCCCTTTATTTCGCCTATCCTTATCTCTTGAGTAAGATACATGAGTCCACCGCACTCTGCATAGATGGGCAATCCTTCGAATGAAGCCTGCTTGATGGATTCCCTCATAGAAGTATTTTCCTGAAGCTCCTTGGCATAAAGTTCAGGATAACCTCCTCCGATGTATAGTCCCTCTACCTTAGGGATTTCGCTATCATTTATGGGACTGAAATACACAAGCTTGGCACCATTAAGCTCAAGCAATTCAAGATTATCCCAGTAATAGAAATTAAAGGCTTCATCCATCGCGACTCCTATTCTTGGATTATGTCCAGAAGAACAGGGTTTGAAGATTGTCTCCTCTGGTACAGCAAGAGGCTCAGCATTCTTAGCTAACGCTATGAGTTTATGCATATCCACCTGATTTTTAATAACATGCTTGATTTCTTTAAGACTATCCTTAAAACCTTTTAACCTGCGCCTACCTTCAAGTGCAGGAATTAAACCTAAATGTCGCATTGAGATTCTCATATCGCTGTTACGATACACCTCTCCTATAACTGGGGTATCAGTATAGGTTTCTATAGCTGATCTTGCCTTTTCACCATGCCTCTCACTGCCAATATTATTCAGAATCACTCCTGCAATATTCACCTCTGGATCGAATAACTTGTATCCTTTAACAATGGCTGCTGCACTTCTCGTGATACTCCTAGCATTGATAACCAATATTACTGGTGCTTTTAGAATCTTGGCGATCTGTGCCGTGCTACCAACATCGCTTTTTGCATTAAGCCCCTCAAAAAGTCCTCTCACCCCTTCTATAATCGCTATATCCGCACCTTTTGAGGCATGAGAGAACACCTCTTTCACAGCAGATTCTGACATGAGATAACCATCCAGATTCCTTGAGCGTCTTCCTGTTACCTCAGTATGGTAGCTTGGGTCGATGAAATCCAACCCTACCTTAAAAGGCTGAACCTTATACCCCATCTCCTTTAATGCAAGCATGATTCCTATTGATATAGTGGTTTTTCCTGCTGAAGAGCGATCTCCTGCAATCAGGATACGGGGTATGTTCAACATCTTGTCAGTTCCCTCAATCTTATATCATCTAATGGTGTTGGAATCCTGCCTTTATTTAAAGTCATTATTGCATGGGCAAGCCTTCGGTAAACCCCTGCTATCTCAGAGTCTGGTGCTTTCTCAATGACCGAAAAACCCTCTCTTTCGCACCTTTGTACTATTACATCCTTTGGAATAAAGGATATAAGCTGGCTTCCTATCTCCTTGGCAAACTGATTTACTATATGCCTTTCATTGGGTGCATTCCTTGAATTACAGATAACACCATGAAGAGGCATCTCAAGACGGTGTAATCCCCTGCAAATGTTATTTGCTGCATACAAGGGCATGTACTCGCCTGAAGTAATTACATATGCTTCGTTCACCAAACCCTTCTTCACAGGAGCGACAAAACCACCACACACGATATCTCCAGGAACGTCGTAGATAACAAGGTCAGCATCCTCTATGGCTTTTGAGATCTTCTTGAGAAGGTTTATGGCTACGATTATACCTCTACCTGCGCATCCAATGCCTGGCTCAGGTCCCCCTATCTCAACGCATCTCACCCCTTTGTATCCTGTGAAAACAATATCTTTCTCTTTTATATCCACACCTTTTCGCATCAAACCCATTATAGTTGGGATGCGTTCTCCATGAAGTAAGGTTATGGAGGAATCGCTCTTGGGGTCACATCCTATTATTGTAACCTTATATCCCTCATCAGCACATGCAGCAGCTATATTTGAAGCTGTGCTTGACTTACCTATACCCCCTTTCCCATAGATTGCTATCTGCTTAGACATTTTTACTAACTTCTCTTAAGGTTGCTCCAAACTCTGACTCAACAATATGCTTAACCCCTAAGGTCTTTGGGTGCAGATCAATCTCAACAACCACATGCTCATACCCCATCTCTTTCAATGGTATTACCTGACGAGGACCGTTAGTTATAGCAAAAAGTTCCATGTTTTTTATGTTATCCATGGGTAGAGCATGGGGTACACCTGTTATCACAGCAAAATCGAAATGTTTGTATTTTTCTCCTATGATGTTACTGACTACTTTTCCTGCTATGGGATACTCATCCAAACCTCCTGTGATGTGATGTATAACCATTCCTTTCTGCTTGATATCTTGCAGGATTTCCTTAGCATTCCTTCTGTTCTTGGGAAGCCCTACCTTATCATTAAGGTTAGCCATGTTGATTACCTCTGCTCCCAGCATTTTTGCTATCTGAGCTACAGCAAGATTAATATCAGCAAACATGAAGGCAGTTTCCTTCTTAGCATTAAGAATATTCAAGCCCTTTTTCTTTTCTTTCATAAGTTGGATAAGTCTCTCTGCCACCTTGAACTTTAAGTCTCCTCTCTTAGGCTCAAGGTATTCCTTGCTGGCTGCACCATGCTGTTTTTCAATCCTCGTTGCTTCTTTCATCAAAGCTTTTTGTCTTTCAAACTCAGCCTCATCAATAACCCCGCTTGCAAGGGCTGATTCAAGCGCTAAAATAACCCCTTTTGTATTATCTCGATACCCTGCATGAACCTCAACCTCAATCACAGGCACATCTGGCTGGACATGGTTCACCGCCTCATGCAGTTCCTCGCCTATTATCATGCTTGCACATGTACCAACGATGCCTATAAGCTTGGGGTTGAAACGCTGAATAACTTTTTTTAAAACTTTAACCAATGAATCCATTCCTCCAAAAACAAAACCTGATTCATCTAACGAAGTAGTTACCACTCTCATTCCATCCTCTTCAAGAAGTCTAGCGTGCTTGAAGCTACACCCAGGAGGACCATGCAATATAACAACATCTGTATCAAGGTCTCTGAGAGTATAGAGGGCTGCGACTATTGAGCTTGGTCTTGGATGGAGTATCATAGGTTCGCTCTCTGTTACTGGCAAGGGCATCACCTCAAAATATAGTTAAGGCCAGAGCCCGTAATATGCATTCAGAGCCAGAACAGCTATGCCAATTACTATCGCTATTGAAACCACAGTTTTTGGGTCAAGCAGTATGGCAGTCTCTTCTGAGTCATAATACCTCATCAGACCTGCCGAGGATACCAGACCACTGCTTTCTTTCTTCTTTGCCATGCTTACTCTTATGTTTTTATGAGATTTGAATGTTATCGTCAGTTGACACTCTCCACTACTATGGAGATTCTGGATTTGTCTGAAAGTGGCATCCTACCCAGTTCGTGTCAAGACTACCCTTACCCTTGAGATATACCCAAGGGCTCGTTTTCCACTGCGTCTCAACCTTTAATATTTCAACTCATGAGGTGATGGGATGTATGGTATACTAAATAGTCAGCCTTATATTTTCCCCTATTGATTGGGTAATAACCTTGGTTCTCCTGGAATCAATCGGGGATAGATAGAGTCTTAAGTTCATCATTCTTCCATCCTGGTTCTACCTCCAACATTCCTCTTATGAGGATATAATGCCATGA
>CAZCRM010000100.1:0-5545 GCA_964501085.1 uncultured Methanosarcinales archaeon
AGATTGCAGAGACGCACTGCAATAGAGGTATATTGATAAAAAAGGTTGAAGAATAACCTCAAGCGCTTACCACAGCATACTTATCTGCAGGTGCATATCTGCTATAGAAGGTAGTGTTCCTTATGCACCCTGGGTCACAGCCATTGATGCTACCAGTATAGGCATAGGCACGTGCTCTGCACCCCCCACACACATATCTATAATTACACCTCCCACAACTACCTTTTAGATTATTTCTTGAACGCAATGCCTTTAATACTTTCGAGCTTTCCCATATATGCATAAAGCTCTCCTTTCTCAGGTCTCCAACCTGAATTGGTAAATATACACAAGGAGTTACCACACCATTTGGCTGGATGGCACAGTATAGCCTCCCTGCCCCGCAACCTCCGATGAACTCTGCAAGCATGCGTGTTTTCTCATTACTTTCACCCGCACCAAAATGTGCCATTGCAAATGTATCCTTTGATTTGCTCATGCACACCCTTGCAAACTGTGGTGCTGTGGTCATCACCTCAAGATTTCCATTCCTTAAATGATTGTATAAAATTTCAAGGAGTTGTTCTCTCATCAAAGGTGAGAGATCCATATCCTTTATATTCCTGGCATTTCCAGTAGGAATGAAATTGAACGCAAGGAAACGCCTTACACCAAGCTCTTTTGCAAGCTCAATAAGCTGATTCACCTCGCTGAAATTATACCTGCTTATGGTAGAGGCAATGCACACGAAGAGCTCATCATTCTCCACTGCATTCCTTATCCCATCTATTGTTCTCTTCCATGCCCCTTTAACCCCTCTGAACCTGTCATGTATCTCTGGTGAGACAGCATCAAGACTAATCTCAACATACTTCACACCACTCTCAACAAGACGATTCACTATATTTTTAGTGAGAAGAGTGCCATTCGTAGCGATGCTGACATAGATATTCTTCTGAGAGGCATAATACGCTATTTCAAAGAAATCTGGTGCTATAAGAGGCTCTCCTCCTGAAAAAGCAACAGCTACTACATCATTCTCAGCCAACTGATCAATTATGTGCTTTTTTTCATCAGTGGTGAGTTCATCATGTAATGGTTTCTCAGCCTTTTGATAACAGTGCTTACACCTTAGATTGCAGGCATTGGTATAGTTCCATACCACGAGAAAAGGCGCAACAAGTCTGAAGGGTCTGTGCACCCCATACTTACCAATACTGCGCATAACGTTAATCAACCCTCTTCTTGCAACAGGGTCGCTGAAATACTCCCGCATCTCTTTTTTATCAGCTCCAAATGATGCACGACCAACCCCAAGAAGCGCGCAGAGAGGCGCTACTTTTAACTTTTTTATGAAAGATGCATTATTACCAAAGTAATCCATCAATACCTCTTCAAGAAGACTTGACCCATTATTTTTTTTTGAGATATGATTAATAATAAACCTGCTCAGAGGATTACCAAGAGAGCATTCAACAGCTAATAGAATGCTTACCTCATCCTTATTAGCCATGCTAACCACTGTCAAAATATAACTTATATTACCTTAAAGATTACTACGCCTTTTTTCGAGCTTTCGCACAGCAAAATCCGCAGCCTTATTGATTACATCATAATTCTCTGCAAGCATGGGGCAGTAAGCCATCTCAGCCTCTCTGAGATCATACACGCTTATACCACACTTTATAGCCAAGGAGATCACATTGATACGCCAACCAGCACCTTCACCCACTGCTTGAGCCCCTAAGAGTTTCCCTGACCTTGCATCAGCTATGACCTTAAGTGTGATATCCTTTGCTCCTGGATAATACTCTGGCTTGGTCTTTCCTTTTGCCTTTCCAGCAATTACCTCAAATCCTGCTGATTGAGCATACAATGAATTAAAGCCAGTGGATGCAACCTCAAGATCTCCTACAAGCGAAACAAAGGTGGAGAGAGCACCTTCATATATATCATACCCTCCTGCAGCATTAGTACCTGCCACCATCCCTTGCCTAAACGCTGCAGTAGATAACTGCATCACAGTGGCTCTGTGATTGATTAAACTTACTGTTTCTGTGCAATCTCCAACAGCATAGATGCCCTTGATATTAGTTTCCATTCTCGCATTTGTCTTAATCCCCCATTTTCCAATCTCAATTCCTGCCTTCTTTGCTATCTCTATATTGGACTTCACCCCTGAGGCAAGCACAACCATATCTGTTTCAATACGCTCATCCCCAACATAAACAGACTCAACAGGTGTACTTATACTCTTTACAGTTTTATTCATGAGCAGCTCTATACCTTTAGTTTTGAGGTAATCCTCCACAAGCTTTGCCATGTCTTTATCCAGAGCCTTTGGAAAGGCATGGGAGAGCATCTCAACCACTGTAACCTCAAGTTTTTCAGAAAGAGCAATAGCAACCTCAAGCCCTATGGGTCCTGCACCTATAATCACAGCTTTTCTTGATTTATTTGCATATTCAATTATTTGCTTAGCACTTTCCAAACTCTCAAGAACAAACACCCCTTTACCCATATTTTCCTCTGCACCTTCAATAGGTGGAATGAAGGGTTGAGCACCCAGAGCGATAATGAGGGAATCATAGGGTATATGAACTACCTCATTGGTTTCAAGATTTCTTGCAATAACCTCTTTTTTGTTAGGTTTTATTTCCTTAGCCTCATGTTTCAGTAGCTTAGTTATGTTTTTATGAGAGGGTAAGGTAAACTTTAGTTCCTCAAGCCCTATGATACCTTGCAAAGCAAAAGGCATGCCACAAGGTGAAAACATATCATAACCCCTTTTTTCTATAATCGTGATGTTTGCTTTGGGATCAACTCTTCGTATCGCTAAGGTAGCTGCAAAACCACCACTTCCAAGCCCAAGTATCACTATTTTCCTCATGTCAGTTTAGGTAGCACTATATGAAACACGCTCCCATTACCTTTACTCTCAGCCCATACCAAACCCTTATGTCCTTCTATGATTCCTTTACAGATTGAAAGTCCTATGCCAGTGCCACCTGCATTCGCTACCCCCTCCACCTTATAGAATCTGTCAAATATTCGTTCAAGCTTGTCCTTGGGTATGCCTATGCCTGTATCAGCTATGCTAATCTTAATATCATCTTTCTCCTCTTTAGCTTTGATCGTTATTTTTCCTCTCTCCTGAGTGTATTTTATGGCGTTAGAGAGAATATTCGTGATTGCCTGCGTGAGCCTTTCCTCATCTCCATGTATTACTGAGAGAGGCGGGATATCCTTGATTACAGTGATATATTTTTTCTTAGCCAGAGGTTCAAGGTCTTGAATTGACTTAAGTATTACATCATTGAGGGAAACAGGCTTGAAATTCAGCTTGAGTTTATTCTTTTCAAGATGCTCTATATCTAACAAATTCTTGATTAACGAAATCAGCCTGTCGCAGTTCCTCAATATTGTTTCTAACCCTTTCTTCTGCTCTTTATTAAGCATTCCCATATCCTCACTGTGAATAAGTTCTGCAAACCCTTTAATAGAGGTAAGAGGGGTGAAGAGCTCATGGGTGATATTGGTGATGAACTCCATCTTCAATGCATCAGCCTGCCTTAACTCTTCATACATCTCCTCAAGCTTCTTATGAGACTCTTTAAGCTTCTGCTCCATCTTCTTTTTTTCAGTAATATCACTGAAAATCACCACATACTTTCGATTTCCATCCATCTCAGTCATAGCATAGGAAACATACAGATATCTAACCTCACCACTCTTTGTGATTATCTTGGTTTCGTATGGCTTTTCAATCCCGTTTTGTACCTCCTCCCACTTTTTAAGCATGAAATCCTTTGTATCATCAGGTATAACCTTCATAAAATGTTCTCCTATAATTTCTTCCCTTGGCCAACCAAGGATTCTGAAGGCTGAGTCGTTTCCAAACTCGCATCTACCTTTTTCATCCAGAATTGCAATCCCATCAGGGGATGAATCAATTATCGTCCTCAGGTATCTCTCAGAATCATATAGCTTTTTATGGGATTCCTTTATCTTATCTTCAAGAAATCTTTTATACTGGTCAAGCTCTCTAATATTGTTCCTCAATCGTGAGCACAGTCTTGCATTCTGAACCACGGATGATGCCTGGGAGGCTGCAATTGTCACGAAGTTTATCTCTTCCTCTTTGAATTGCCTAGGCTTTTCCCAGTAAACATTTAACAGACCTATAACCTTCAATCCCCTTTTCATTGGGGTAAAAATCTGGGATGAGAATCCAAGCTCTCTTGCTAAATGATACCATGGTCTATCCTTGGGCTCTTCAAAGATGTTGGGAACAAGGTAGTATTTACCTGTCTTTAGCACGGTACCAGAGGGACTTGAGGTCAGAGGCACACCAGCAGCCTCTGCAGCCTCATAAACCCTATCAATATAATCAGAGGGTAATCCATAGGATGCTACCATTCTTAGCTCTCCTGTCTTCTCATCCACCAGCATCATGGTACCTGAATGAGCATTCATGGTTTTGCAGGTTATTTTTAATATATTTTGCAGTATATCCTTAAAATCAAGGGTGATATCTATTGAGGAGATTTCGCATAGTGATTTGAGTTTGGATTTTTCATCATTCATCATAGCTCAGGGTTTTGAGGACAGGATACAGAATTAGCACCTCTTAAAAAATACAAACATGCTCTACAATCATTACATTCAATGATTGGTTGCTTGTTAATGGATTTCTTAACAAAGAAGGGATCTGCCACCTGTGCCCTGCATATCGCCACCATATCTGCATTATTTTCTTTAACAATCTTATCTGCATACTCAAGACTGCGTATGTTACCTGCACATATCACAGGCACATCTACAACCTCATGAATTGCCTTTGCGAGAGGCACATGCACACCTTCTCCCATCTTCATACTTGGAGCCATATGGTTCATGCTTGCAAAAGTGCCTGCAACCACACTTATTATATCAGCACCTGCATCCACAAGCTTTGGAGCGATTTTTCTGGTATCATCTATGGTAAGACCTCCTTCAACATACTCATGAGCACTGATACGACAGGATATTGGCATATCACCTATCCTTTTTCTTACCTTCTGAATAATTTCGGTGAAGAACAATGTTTTATCTTCACCATACCTATCATTGCGTTTGTTTGAATAGGGGGAGAGAAATGCACCGATTAAATATCCAAAAGCACCATGAAGCTCTATCAGTTCTGCTCCAGCCTTTTTAGCCCTTACAGCAGCGTTCACAAAATCATCCTGTATCCTTTTTATTCCTTCTTCGTCAAGCTCAGCAGGTAGCTCTTTCATGACCGGGCAGGGTATAGGGGACGGAGCAACTAAGGTATGACCCGTTATTGAAGACAGGGTCTGCCTGCCTGCATGCATTAACTGCACCCCTGCAACATTACCATTCTGCTTTATAACCGCAAAAAGCTGTTTTAACTTGGGTATGTGTTCATCATGAGTGAGCTTTATAGCATTGGTGTTGGGAGTGCCATCATCAGAAACCGCCACAGCCCCTGCTATTATCAAACCTGACCCACCCTGCGCCAGTTTTTCATACATTCTTAATAGCCTATCTGTGACAAAACCCT
>CAZCRM010000101.1:0-5507 GCA_964501085.1 uncultured Methanosarcinales archaeon
TCGATGAACCTACTGGAACAATGGACCCTGTAACCAAGATAGAGGTTGCAAAATCTATTCTCAATGCAAGAAAAGAACTTGGGGAGACCTTTGTTATAGTATCCCATGATATGGATTTTGTTTCTATGGTGTGTGATAGGGCTGCATTGATGCGTATGGGAAAGATTGTAGATATTGGAGAGACCGATGTGGTTTTATCCAAATTAACCCAGAAAGAGCGAGAGGAAGCCCTCGAAGGAATCGTTAAAGAACTTTGAAATTTGTTTTAGGTATGATATCAGTAGAGGTTAATGGTAAAAAGTTAGAAGTTAAGGATGATGCTATCCTGAAAGATGCTATAGAACTCAGTAAGGCATACTATGTAAGTGGTACAACAATAGGTATTCTGAAAGCAGGCAAGATAAAGGAAAAAGCCACCTCAGAATACAGGTTTATCACCACAAAAGGGGAGTTCAGAATTGAACTTGCAGATATGAATCTATGGAACAAGTTCAACAGCAAGTTTGTCAATCTAAAGGCACACTGGCAGACCCCCCACTCTGTTGCATTTGGACCATTCGAAACAGATATCATTCCTGAAAGAACTGAAAAAAAATATAATCGTTATGATGTCTTTTTTGGAACAGGAGGATACGACCCCAGTAACACGTATCTTATGTTCTCAAAAAATAAACATATCTCTGACTATGGAAGCCCTGCCAAGAGCGTGATTGGGAAGGTGATAGGTGGGAAGGATATTGTTGCAAGGCTTGAACAAGGGGATACCATAATAAAAATAGAACCCATTGTTAAATGGGAAACCCTTATGGATAAAATTTCCACCACAAATCTTAACATTAAGCTAGAGGATGGAATGAAAATTTTTACATATTTTAAGGTTGACCTGCTGGATGAAGCTCCTGAAGGTGCAGAGCATTTTCTTGGGCTTATAAGAAAGAAAACATTCAGTGTTGATACCTTCACAAGCTCGTTCATCTCAGATGATCGTTTTCAGGGAGAAGGATGTCCATATGAACACTGGGAAGCTCGATCCGAGGGCGCTGTGGCGGTACGCACCTATGGAATCGGGAACGGAAGAGCCTATATATACAAAGAAGATAGGACATCAAGCGCTGTTCATAGCATTGTTGGTCATGTCTCCGAGGGTTTGGAGCTGGTCAAGATTGCAGAGAAAGGAAGCAAACTTGCAGTTGTATCCAACCCTGAGAGGGTGATGATTCTCGGAATGAGTTTTGAAGAGGCGGAAAGAATGCTTGCTGAGCGTGGAGTGAAGCTGGAGAAGAAAGGATACACTGGTAAGGATGCGGTAATCGTTGAGCAAGACCCAGACACTACTATTGAGATTATTAAAGAGGGTAGAGTTACTGCCACAGGAGAGCGGTCAGATAAGATTATAAATGTTAGGTTTTATGATGATCTTGCACCAAAAACTTTGGACTTCTTCAGGCATTCTCTGCGTTTGAAAGACAGACCTCTGGGACCACTACCAGTGTATTACATATATGAAAACACCTACCTCTTCAGGTCTGAAAAAGAGGCTGAGAAATACAAGGAATTAACACCAGAGAATGTACCAAAAAACAAGGTGAAGGCTGGAGAGCTTGGAGTCACCAATCAAGCAGCAAAACGATATGGTATGATTGGTGTTAGATTAGTGGATGATGAGCGATACGGTCCCACTGGAGAGAAATTCGAGTGCACCAATATTATAGGAAAGGTGCTTGAGCCTGAAAGACTCAAAGGAGTCAAGGTTGGAGATACTATCTACATAAGAGAGGTTTCATGAGTGATATCATAACAAAAATGGTGGTTGTTAATTCCACAAAGGTAGTGCCAAGCGATATAGTTATCAAGCTCTATGAATCCAATGCAGATGTATCTATAAAAGAGACCTGTTTTGGAGTCATGGTCACAGGAGAACGTTCTGTTGTGGATGAGCTTCTTAACAACATTCGCAAGTTAGACCCTTATGGCATCTTTATAAAAGAGAGGGGGCTTACTCCAGGCGAACCTTATCGTTGCAGAGCTACTCGAAGAGGGGGTGCAAGACCTGGATTCCATAATCTTGAAATCGAAGATAAGCTATTACCACATATCGCATCAGCATTAAAAGCCTTAGATGAAGGTGAAATTCCTGAAAAGAAGAAGAGACCGAAAAAGCTTGAGGTAGAGAAGCTTAAGGAAATAATAAATGAGGTGCCTGCATGAAGGTTTTTATTTATCCTGCCAATAGTTTGATTCTTTTTGATTTGGTAGAAAGGTTTGGTCATGAGCCTCTTGGTGTAATGCATGAAGTAGGCAAGAAGATTAAAGACAGGAGTTTAGACTCACCACCATTAAATATTACACCTGAGGACCCAAAATACGGGTTGAAATACGCTGCTGTTGAAGTACCTTCAGGTGTGAGGGGAAGGATGTCCCTCTTCGACCCTTTGATTTCAAAGGCAGAGGCTGCTATAATTGTAAGAGACCCTGTGATATCATTCGGGTGTATGGGATGTGCAAGAACGAATGAGCTTGTGAATTTCCTCATAAGGGCAAAGAAGATTCCATTGCTCGAGTTAGATTATCCCAGAAAAGAGGAGGAAGCGAAAGAGTTTGTATTCAAGATATCAGAGTTCCTCAAGTCATTAAAACCTGTGGAGGAAAAATGAATAACGAACATCTTGTCAGGATAGCTGAGCTTTCATGTGGTGTGGAGTATAGCGGGATACAGAAGGAAATCGATGAGGCAGTGAAGAAGGTCAATGCTGTGATGGTCTATCCTGAGGTGGATATAAAAGATATTGAAAATATAGAGGAGGAGTTCGGGCTTGAGGTGGCAAGTCCTGACCTCAAGCTGATGATGGCACGGGCGAAGTCCATAGTTGAAGGGAGAGTTAAAGTGGATGCTGTTTTTGTTGCAACATGCTTTAGATGTGCAGAGGCAGCACTGGTTAGGAGTGAGATACGAAGATATATTCATGAGAACACTGGCATCCCTGTGATAAGCTACTCCTTCACCGAACGAACCACTGCAGGCACCCTTCTTACAAGAATGGAAGCTCTCACCACAACAGCAAGAAGGAAGAGTCTTCTTGCTAGAGAAAAACAGACAGGGCTTACAGCGGGCATAGATTCTGGTTCTACAACCACTAAAGCTATTATTATGCAGGATAACAAGATTATAGGAAAAGGATGGGTTCCAACAATTAAGGTGATCGAGAGTGCTGAGGAAGCTTATAATAATGCATTAAAAGAAGCAGGGGTTAAGCGTGAGGATATTCAAGCTCTTGGCGCTACAGGATATGGACGTTTTCTGGTAGGCGAACACTTCAAGGCAGAGCTTGTGCAGGAGGAAATCACAGTAAACTCTAAAGGTGCGGTGTATATAGCGAATAAGCAGAAAGGTGTAGCTACTGTGCTTGATATAGGTGGCATGGATAATAAAGCAATATCAGTGATGGATGGCATACCAGGAATGTTTACTATGGGAGGAATATGTGCAGGTGCCTCAGGTAGGTTTCTTGAGATGACAGCAAAAAGGCTTGGGGTAGAGATAACAGAGCTTGGTAAGCTTGCGTTGAAAGGAGATTATAGAAAAATCAAGATGAATAGCTACTGCATTGTTTTTGGTATTCAGTCATTAGTTAATTCATTAGCTGCTGGAAGTTCACCAGAAGACGTTGCAGCAGCTGCATGCCATAGTGTGGCTGAGCAATTGTTTGAACAGCAGCTTCAGGAAATCGATGTGAAAGAGCCTGTGCTGATGGTAGGGGGTACCTCACTCATAGAAGGACTACCAAAGGCTGTGGAGGAATTACTTAAAGTAAAGGTGATAGTACCAAATAACGCCCAGTATATCGGAGCAGTAGGAGCTGCACTTCTTGCCTCAGGTTTTATCAGAGGATAGAATGGCATCCGAAACCCTTACCGTGGAGTCACCTGATGTTGTGGGTGCAAAAACCACCAGAACGTTGATAGCAGATACTCTTGCCGACCTCAATCTTACCAGGGTTTTTGAAAAAATTAAGGTTTTTGTTGACCCTGTGGAGCCAGTGTTCATTTTTGTAGCCCTTTTACGTCTTGCAACCCCGCCTGTAAAGTTGAAGGACTTTGCCAAGGTAGAGCTGGGTGCGCTTGGAAAGGATGAGATCAAAATAGAGCTACGGAAGGAAATCTATACTGTGAAGCTTCTCAATAAGCTATGGGAAAAATATGGAAAGGAGAAACTTGATCAACCTGATAAGAAAATTATAATGATAAAGGTTAAAGAGCCTGAGAAAGAGGTGGACTCTCTTAAAGAGATAATCATCGAGGAACCCCAGCAAGAGGTGATTGACAGGATTATCGATGCGGTAGCCCTTAGAATAATACCAGAGGGTTTCAGGGTACGGAAACATGAACTTTCAACCTCCCATGTTCTTTTTGTGGCATCCGAAGACCCTATTAAACCAGAGTGGTTAGCCAAAGCAAGGGAGATGCTGGAATCTCTGAGGAGGGAGCAGAATGTTTGAACCTGTGATGTATAAAGGTGGGGTGTTCAAGCATAACCAGATGATTGAGCTTGTGGAAGATCTTGGGGGCTATATTCTGCAGAAGAATGTGATGCAGACAGATGTTATACTGGTGATGCTTGTTCCTATCGATGATATTAACGTAATTAAGGAGAAAGCAAAACAGCTTCTGGGTGAGATTAAAAGAGCGCCTCTTGCAGGTTCTGAAATCGCCACAGTAGCTCCCACACTTGCATATCATCATCTACCTCATTTAGATTGTGATATTGCTGAATTCCTCAGAAAACAGGGTGCCAAGACCAATATGGTGGGTCTGGCAAGGGGTGTGGGAAAAAGGATATGCCAGCTCACCGCTTATGAACGGGATCTCATTAACGAGCATGATGTTGCTGTATTTATCCTGGGGAATTATGAGCATTGCATTATCGAGAAATCAAAGAAACTTTACGAAGGTATAGAGATTCCAGTCGTGGTGACAGGTGCTCCAGAACTAAAAACCGAGGATGTTCCCAATGCTACCGCCTATGTTGGTAACTTTGGTAGAATTCTGCATCATCTCCGCCATTCTGAGGAACTCAAGACGTTAGACAAGCTTGTAGATGTGATAGGTAAGGTTCTGGATAAGGTGCGGGAAGAGATTGCCAAGGATCCACCTGCCATCGCCCCACCACGAATAAAGAAGGAAATTGAGGAACAGATACCTGAGATTATAGATAACCTTCATCCCCTTCCCGTTACTCTCCAGATGAATGGAGTGAGGGTGAAGCTACCGTATGAGGAGTATCATGAACAAATCGAGAACATGGAATTCGTGGAAGGGGTTAAAATGAAGGAAGTGGCAAGGGTTCTTCCTTCAAAGATGCGCAATTTCATTCTGATAAAGCCGCTTCCAAAATCTGAGACAGGCTTTGTGATTTAGGTCATTCGAGTAATCCATACAAACTAACGTTATCATAACCATACTTCCCATCACCTCATGATCTGATGAATATTAAAAGCTAACAACTTAGA
>CAZCRM010000102.1:0-5469 GCA_964501085.1 uncultured Methanosarcinales archaeon
CATGTTTATTATTACATGTCACAGGAGATGTTAAGAATGCTATATTCTGACGAGTTTGCATAGATATACAAAAATCTAAATAGTATTAATAGTACTTAAGGCGTAAAGATGAGTGATTTCACCCTTGGTATAAAGGAGCTTGATGATGCCATAGGAGGTATCAAAAAAGGCTCAAACCTCATGTTCATTGGCCCACCCATGAGTGGTAAAGAAATTATACTTAACAATATAATGTACCATGCTACTATGAAAAACGAAAACGCTGTTATAAGGGTGACAACCCGTGAGTCAGCCGCTCGCATTTTGGAGTGGTTCAAAGAAAACAGTCTTGATCTCCCTCTTTCAAGGGTGGGCATAGTTGACTGCATTACAAAAACCCTAGGGGGGGAGGTTATTGAAAACCAGACCATAAAGATAGCAAGTAGTCCTGTTGATCTCACAGGGATTGGGGTCAAGATCAGCCAGTTTTTTGAGGAATTCTATATAAAGAAGAAGATGCAGAATATTCAGCTTCATATCGATTCCCTTTCTACAATATTGATGTATTCAAATATTCAAACAGTTTTCAGATTTCTCCATGTTTTTACTGGACGCATCAAAGTAGCAGGAGCTCTTGGAATATATATGGTGGAAAGTGGTATGCATGATGATAGAGCCATTGCCACCCTGAAACAGCTTTTTGATGGTATGATAGAGATAGTGTCTGAAGATGATAGGAATCTTATAAGAGTAAAACTTTCAACACCAAAACCAACTCCATGGTTTGAATATGATATAGAAGGAGCACATGTGAGGGTAATTGGAGTTAAATAGAATGATAAAAACAGGAATTCCAAAACTGGATGAGTTACTCGGAGGTGGAATACCAGAAGGAAAAAGCATTGTATACTATACTCAGCCAGGCGTTGAAGGTGAAGTCTTTGGTTTGCAGACAATATATACCTCGATTAAAGAAGGTAGAAAAGGTGTTTTCATAACTTCAAGCACAACTCCAGATATGATAAAGGGTCAGTTCAAGGAGTTTGGGTGGGATGTGAATTTTAATAACCTAGATTTTGTTGATGCCTATAATCCTTTAATAGGGGCACCTTCAAATGAAAAATACATTGTTTCAAATCCAGATAACATTGAGAATTTCAGCAATACAATCACAGATTTAATGAAAGAAGCCCAGCCAAGCACCATAGTGTTCGGTTCACTCTCAACCATAATAGATTTATGTGGTGAAAAAGAAACCATTGAAGCGGTAAGAGAATGGAACAAGATAGCAAAGGTACATGGTCATGTTATGGTGTATAATTTCACAGCATGGCCATATTCAAAAGAAACCCTTGATTTAATAAAAAATAATCTTTTCAATGCTGTGATTTCCATAGGTGGTGTTGCAGAGCGGGTTATATTCGGGCAGTATTTCGGCGTGCTCAAATCAGACTGGACAAAAGAAATAAAGAAGTCGATGCTCTTCAGGGTATTAAGACCAGGGGGAATAAAATTATTTATACCAAAGATTCTCGTTACAGGACCTTATGGTGCTGGAAAAAGCACGTTTGTGCATGCCCTTTCAACACGGGCAATTTCTGTTGATAGGCTGGGTACAACAATAGCTCTGGATCACGGTCATGTGGATTATAAGGGCTTTAGCGCAGATATATTCGGAACACCAGGTCAGAAGCGCTTTGATCCAATAATAAAGCTTATAAGTGGTGAATCCATGGGTATATTTCTTATCGTGGATTCCACAAAACCAAAAGATTTTGTCAGGGCAAAACAGATGCTTGAGGTTACAAAATCCTATGGGTTGCCATACATTATTGTAGCCAATAAACAGGACTTAGAGGGTGCACTGAAACCAGAGGAAATCAGAAAGCGGTTCAATTTGCCTCCTGATGTTCCTGTTGTTCCTGCAGTTGCCAAGCAAAAGATTGGAGTTTTTGAGGCTTTTGAGACTTTGATAAATATGATTACAGGAGGTACGTAATGCCTGATACCATTGATCATGTGGATAAATTGCTTTCAGACTTGAAGAAGGTTGGAGGTGTGGAGACATGTGCTGCTGTGAGTAGGGACGGTTTGCTTATTCGTGGTATTATTGCAGATGAACAATCTGCTGAATCCTTCGCAGCCATGTCAGCTACCATGCTTGGAGCTGCAGAAACAGCTACTACTGAGCTTGGAAAAGGGATACCCCATAGGGTTATTGTGGAAACAGAACGTGGACGATTAATCGCAGTGGGGGCAGGTCCTAAAGCACTATTGGTTGTTCTTGTGGATTCTGAAACAGGGCTTGGGTTAATTCTCCTAGAGCTTGAGAAATCTGCACAGAAGCTCAAGGAATTATTATCATGAATAGACAAAGATTGAAAAGAGACGCCACTCATCTTCATGCTGTTCTGCACATAGGGAAAGCAGGTATAGAGAATGTTGTTGAAGAACTTAAAAAGCAATTGAAGATGAAAAAGATGGTGAAAGTGAAATTTCTTAGAACAGCGCTTGCTGAAAAGAATAAGCATGAACTGGCATGTGAGTTGGCAAAACGTACAGCTTCAGAACTAATTGAGGTTAGAGGAAACACAGCGGTGTATCATCGAAAAGGGTAAATACTTAAATATTATTTTAGATTAACAACCCTGTATTGTGGAGGATGTACATTGACAACAGTATATGATGTACCTGCAGATGCGCTTATAAACAACATAGCAAAAAAGCTAAAAGAGGAGCAGAAAGTTACCCCACCTGAGTGGGCATTATATGCCAAAACAGGTGCACATAAACAACTTCCTCCAGAGAATCCTGACTGGTGGTTCATTAGGTGTGCCTCATTACTCAGGCGCATCTATATCGATGGACCTGTAGGTGTTTCAAGGCTTAGAAGTTTTTATGGAGGAAGGCACAGAAGGGGGTCAAAACCACCTCATTTCTCAAAAGGAAGCGGGTCAGTGATTAGGGAAGCGTTACAACAGCTTGAAAAGGCAGGATATATTAAAACCAATAGTAAAGGTAGAATAATCACCCCCTTAGGTCAGTCGTTTCTGGATAATGCTTCATACAAAGTCAAAAAAGAACTTATTAAATCCAACCCAGCACTGGAGAAATACTGAATATGAATGAGGAAATCGAAGAGATAAGAAGACGAAAGCTTGAGCAACTGCAACAGCAGATGCAGCAACAGCAGATGCAGGCATTACAGCAAGAACAGGCACGTGCTGAGTATGAGGAGAGAAAACAGGCTATTCTGCGTCAGATTCTCACTCCAGAGGCAAGGGAGCGTCTGAACACCCTAAAAATGGCAAGACCAGAGCTTGTGGAAAATGTGGAGATGCAGCTCATAGTGCTTGCCCAGAGAGGAAGGATTCAGAAAAAAATAAGCGATGCTGAGCTCAAGAAACTACTTCTTCGTCTTCAGCCCAAGAAACGGGAGATGCAAATTCGGAGAATCTAATTTAAAAGAATCACATCATCCTTGCTTTCCACCACGATTTCCCTTTTATTTTTATATTCTGAAACCCTACCTGTGATTCTTACTCTATCCCCTATCTTAACAGCATCATACACCTCTTTTGCTCCATTGTTTTCAGGTATGAACACCTTGATATCCAGATTTGATAGTCTTAGGATAAGATGATTGCCTTTTGTGAGGTATTTCTCAATAACTTTTCCTTCTACATACACATGCCTGCCAAGCTTGATATCTTCTGAGTAGTAAGGGACAGGTGTTGAGAATCCAAGATAGGCTATAATAAGAGTAAGCAATGTCATCAGCAGTATAACACCAACCACCTTTTCTTCCTTCTGCATCATTCTATCGATTTTAGAGTAACCTTGAAGATTAAGGTCTTACCTGCAAGTTTATGATTGCGATCCATTATTATTGAGGTTTTATTGAAACTCACCCTTATTGGTCCGAACATTGTCTGAATCACTGTGTCTGGAATGGGGTTATGTCTCAGGGTGATGTTATCTGCGCTCACATCAATCACTGTTGTGTTCCAGGGAACATTAGGAAACTGGATGGTATCATTCTTCTTCACACTATACTTTACCGTGATGTTCTTCTCATCCACCTTTACCACTGTCTGGTTCCATGGTGCCCCAGAAGAAGGAATCCGGTCACCAACCTTGAAATCGTAGGATAAGGTTACGTTAGAGGAGGAGATATTCAGAATTGTTAGATTAATGCTGTTGCTAGTTATTGTATCTCCTGCATGATGGTTTTTACCAAATGAAGCCTCAAATATCTCTCTGGGAAGCTCAACAATCCTTGGAAATGTTGTTGGAACATGCTCTATTATAGGATATATCTTTATTAATTTTGGGTCAACCATACCATACCCTTTTTCAGGAGGTATGGTCAAGGTTTTTGTATCACCCACCTTCATTCCTACAACACCTTCGTCAAGTCCCTGTACAACCTCACCTTTCCCTACAGTAAATTGCAATGGTTTATATCTCCTGTGCGGGTTGAAGATGTTATGCTGTTTTGCCACACTTTCTATACTGGTATCAAACACCTTTCCATTCTGTAAGGTAGCTATGTAATCAATGGATACCTTATCCCCCTCCTTTACGGTTTTCTCACCGATACATCCGCTGAGCACCAGAACAAGGGTAAAGATAAAGAAAATAAATAACTTCTTCATAATACCCTGAAAGAGGGTTGTGTATAAGTAGTTTATGATATCGTGAACTACCCCTCGCTTACGCAAGGGGCTTCCTGCTTCACGGAGAAGACTTGCCCCTCGATTACCGCCTTAGCGGTAACGAGGAGCAGTGGTCTTCTCTCCACAGGCTCTAAGGACTGTCCCAGCCCCGCATCAATATTCTATTTGCAGAGATATAATCTCTGTATGGGTTTTCAAAGGTTAGACCCTCTGAAGTCCCCTTTGGATTTACTTTTACTACTCTCCTACCAGCTCTTTCAGCCTTGTAGGAGAGTAACTGGATGAATTTACCCCAAGCTGTAGCTAATATGTGTTGAGCAAGATTTCCTCCAATTCTAACCATGTTTCGAATTTGCAACTCCTCAACCACTATGACATCGTAATTATCAACGTAGAATCTCGATAACTTGTGGAGAAAGTCATTCCTCTTATTCACTAATTTCTCATAGGCTCTTGCAAGCTATGGGAATAGAGAATGAAAACTTCGCTGCACTCATAGGTTCAGTCTCATCAGAAATTCGAAAAAATAATTTTGAAAAGCAAAAGGCTCTTAGAGAGGAACATAAAACCAGAATTTCAATCAAATCGAAAGGGATCAAGGCTTTTTTAAAAGATAATATTGATAAGATTAAATCAATATTAAAAATTAGGAGTGATTAATGAAACTATAGATAATACTCTCTTTTTCTATATTTTTATGCTTCCCTATGATATTTACGATATCTGAAGGAATTCTTACAGTTATATTAGACAATTTTTCACCTCAGATTTATAATACGTCACAATATAAGATATAAGGTTACATATAATA
>CAZCRM010000103.1:0-5444 GCA_964501085.1 uncultured Methanosarcinales archaeon
GAAGAGTCAAAGGAGGTTATAATAGATAGAGCTGCGGAAAATGAGGTTGCAAGAAAGTTCAATGTGAGCGTGACTGTTATGTGAAATTAGGCTCACCGTGGCGAGAAAAGAAAAATATTTTAAAAAATTTGTAGCTAATTGAATTATGAAAAACCGCCTTCTTCAAACTGACTTTGGGCAGAACTACCAACTTTTCAACGAGTTGAAAGTATCTCGAACCTTAGTGATCCAGTTCCTTGGAATTAGTACTGCTGGCTTTTTTATTTCTTTAGCTTTTTTTGGTGGAATTTACACCCTCATTACAGGAAACAATGACGTGATACTTCGTGTGGTGCATCAGAATTATCTAGTATTCATCCTGCTCATACTGCCTATACCATTTCATGAACTAATCTACGGAGCTGTCATTTCTTTATATGGTGGCAAACCAAGGTATGGATTAGGTATATTCTACTTTATTCTACCCTATGCCTACGTCACCACAGAAAAGGTCTTCACTCGAGACCAGTTTATCAGAATATGCCTGCCCCACTGGTAATTATAGTTATGGACAAAACCAATTAAACTTATTCTCTATAAAAGTAGGTTTATTTTCTAGAATATTAAGTAATTAAAGTTTAAAAAGTTCTTTAACTATATACAGCATGTGAAGACTTATCGAACTTGTATTTCATTAAAGCTTACAGTGCTTTCATCCACTCCCTGAAGGAGGGAGGACTTCCCGTATGTGAGTTAAAGAAGTTAAATTTTTTCCATTTGGAACTACACGGAACGGAAGTACTATACACCCCTTTAGCTACGTAGTATTTTTAAAATAACACCACGTTTGCAAGATACGCCAGTATTAGATAACGTATGAACTTACCTGTAAACACCAGTACTGAGAATGTTGTGAAACGGAGCCTCAAAAGTCCGCTTGTAACTGTGAAAACATCCCCTATAAAGGGGAGCCATGTGAATAACAGCACAAAAGAGCCATATTTTGAAAAATATTTTTCAGCTTTCCTGATATCCTTAGGATGAATTCTGAGGTATCTCTCAATATAACTTCGACCTTTCAAACCTATGTAATAAGAGGTACATGAACCAAGAAAGTTCCCAACAGTGGCTACTATTACCACAGCAAGGATATTATATTTCTTTGAGATAAGCAATAACATAATACCCTCACTGCTGAAAGGAATTATAGTTGAGGCAAGAAAGCTTGCAATAAACAGATATCCGTAGCTTAAAAAGGACATGGCTACATATATGGACTAAGATACATATATAGACTAAAACATTAAATATTGCTATGAAAGAAGAAATTATTAGTCTGTTGAAAGAGGATTTTCTTGCAGAGTTGGAAGCTACGATGATATACGTAAGAAACGCCTTCCTCATGAGGGAATGCGAACCCAGCAGGATAACAGAAGCAATATCAATCGATGAGATGAGGCACATGAACTGGCTTGGCGAACTTATTGTGAAGAGGGGAGGGGTGCCTTCAATGAAGCATAGAGAACTTGATTTCGGGGGAGATGACTTAAAGAGTCAACTGGAGAAACAGCTTAATCTTGAAAACCAGGCTGTGGAGAGATATAAACATCATATTGAAAAAATAGACGATGTGGATAAGGAAGTTGCAGGAGTACTAAGGCATATCCTTGATGAAGAGAAACAGCACAGAAAAGAGTTCAGAAGACTGTTGAGTATGAAAGTTTTTTAAGCATCACCCAATAATTATGATGATATGAAGCTGTTTGGTGTTCTTGGGGATCCCATCTCCCATAGTCTTTCTCCTGTCATGCACAATGCTGCCTTCAAAGCTCTTGGTATGCAGTGCGAGTACCATGCATTCAGGGTGAAACCTGAGAATTTAAAAGAGGCAATATTAGGAGCTTATGCTCTTGGATTTGGAGGTCTGAACCTCACCATACCTCTGAAGGAAAAGGCTCTTGATATTGTCAGAGCAACCGAAATCGCTAAGCAAATAGGTGCTATTAATACCATTGATTTCAGGGAAGGAATCGTAGGCTATAACACAGATGGTATCGGAGCAGAGATGGCATTGGTAAGCAAAGGGATTGAGGTAAAAGGAAAGAATGTGCTTATTCTTGGTGCAGGTGGTGCTGCAAGAGCCATTGCCTTTCAGCTTGCAAAGGATGGAGCAAGTGTAACAATTGCCAACAGAACCCCTGAGAGGGCAGAAAAGCTTGCAAAGCATGTGAGTAAGGTAGGAAAAACCAAGGCTTCTGGGCTGGAGAATCTGAAGCAACTTATTCAGGAAAGTGATATTCTTATAAATGCTACTTCAGTAGGCATGTACCCCAAAACCTCAGAGACTCTTGTTACAAGAGATATGATGCATTCTAAGCTTGTGGTGTTTGATATCGTCTATAACCCTGTGAACACCTTACTACTTCAGGAAGCTAAGAAAGCAGGTGCTAAAACCATTGATGGCGTGATGATGCTTGTGTATCAAGGTGCAGAAGCCTTCAGAATCTGGACAGGAAGGCAGGCTCCCATAAGCGTGATGGAAAGGGCGGTGAGGGAAAGGCTTTGAAGATTTTAATAATAGGAGGAACAGGAGAAACAGGGAGATGGTTCGTTAGATTTTATAAGAAGCATGGTTTTGAGGTTGCTGTATGGGGGATTAACAGGAGAAAGGATATAGCAGAGCAGTTGGGTGTGAGGTTTGCTGAGAATCTTGACATGGAGATAAGAACAAGTGATATAGTAATGATTTCAGTGCCAATAAACGTGACTGAGAAGGTAATAAAGCAGATAGCTCCTAAAATGTCAGAAGGAAGTCTTCTCATGGATATCACCTCAATTAAAGCCCTGCCCATGAATGCCATGCTAAGGTATGCTCCAAAGAATGTTGAGATTCTGGGCACCCATCCTATGTTCGGTCCATCCATACCAGATATTAGAGGACAGGTGGTTATTCTCACCCCTGTTGAAGGAAGATGCTCTACATGGTTACCTGTCATCAAAAATCTCTACGAAGAGAGTGGAGCGCATATAGAAATAATGGATGCCAAGCAGCATGATAAAATGATGGCTGTGATACAAGGCTTAACCCATTTCGCCTATATTTCTATAGGCTGTGCTTTCAAAGAGCTTGAATTCGATGTTGCAAGCTCAAGACGTTTCATGAGTCCTGTCTATGAGATAATGCTTGATTTAGTTGGAAGAATCCTTGCGCAGAACCCTTATTTGTATGCCATGATCCAGATGAATCCAGAGGTGGCGAAGGTACATGAGGCATACATCAATCAATGTAACATTATAGCAGAGATTGTTAAAAGAAAGGATGTTGAGGGTTTTGTGGAAATTATGAAAAAAGCTGCAGCTCATTTCGGAGATACTGAATCAGCTCTTCGCAGGTCAGAGAAGCTTATAGGCACCAAGATAGCAGAACATGAAGAGCTTGTGCGTTCAATCGGAAAAGAATGCGCTCTGAGACATATATATTCAGGTGTGGTTCATTATGGGACTATAAAAAAAATAACACCTACTAAGGTTATTCTTGAGAAGAAAAATGGAAGAACCACCCAGCTTCTGATAGAGAATGTGAGACTTCTGAATGAGAAGGAATTGCTTGCATGGAAGACTGAAAATCTGGTAAGCTATACAAGGGATATCTCTGTTTTTATTCCAGAAGGTTCTGAACCAGAGGTTATCAAGAATATAATAAGCAGAGTAAAGGGAGTGATTTCTACGAAAATCATTGACAGATATAACAAAGAGGGGAGGGTAAGCATCACGTTCAGGGTGACTATATTAGGGGATTGTGATGCCTCACAGGTTCAGAAGAAGGTTGAAAATCTGTTAAGAGGGATTGGTTGCGTTATCAGATAAACCTTTTAGCTTACTACCAAAATGATTTTAAGAGAGATTGCTATCAGAGGAATCATGAGAAAACTGAGCCAAAAAGATAAAGAGATTCTGGCAAAGCTTGCACCTGAACTTGGAGGGGCAACAGGCCCAGCACCTGGTCATGACTTCAAGTTTCTTCTGGTTCCTGTATCACATAGGGTTTCTGAGTCCTCGGAGGACTTTGCAAACAGACTTGAGAGGCTCAGTGATGAAGAGCTTGAGTATATAGCAGATATTATAATAAGTGGTGAGGAAGATGTACATGCTCTGGCTGAAGGAGATTTTGAAGCACTTCTTGAAGTAATGGAAAGAAGATTGCCAAATAAAGCCAAACTATTAGCACACAGGAATTCTTCCATGCGCTAAGTCCATGCAAAAGCTATGTATGTTCCTGAGTTCCTCATCAATAACCTCCCTGATTTCGTTCTCCACACTCTGTAACGACCCTTTCTCCATAATCACCTGTGCTGCTGCTATCTTTGGACTATCTACAGGCTCACCGATCTGGCTCAACAGCCACACATATACTTCCTTGATATCAGCAACCTTGGTGTATATTTCGTTGGCAATCCTATGACTTAACACATTGTAGATTTTTCCCACATGGCTTACAGGATTTTTTCCAGCAGCAGCTTCGCTACTTACAGGTCTGTTTAATGGTATGATACCATTAACCCTGTTGCCCCTTCCCACCTGACCAGAATCAGCGTCCTCTGCAGAGGTACCTGTAACCGTGAGATAAATCCCGCCCATACCTCGATTTTCTCTATCCAGGGTGTTTAAAAACACATAGGACTTAAACTCAGTTCTTTCCTCTACAAAAGCCTTAATCTCCTCAAGAATCTCGCCCTTTTTCCTGAAATAGTCTTTTTCAGATTCAATGAACCTATCTACAAATGCAATCGAAAGAGTTAGGTGTAACTCATTCTTTTTTCGTAACCCCATGACCTTGATATCCTCACCAGATTCAGGAAATTCTTTCTTAAACTTAAAAGAGTTAAGATATCTCTCCACCTCAAGCACAAGGTTTTCAGTTGAGGTCATGGGGGCATAGCCAACCGCAGCAGAGGTATCGTTTGCCCCGAGGATTTCTCTCTTAAAAATATCCCTAAGCTCCTCAGAACCCTGAGCAAGCTCAACCTGGTATGCTATTGAATTTTCATCAACAAACCTCAGATTATCCTTTATCCATTTCTTTGCGGTGTTTATGGCGATAGCATCAACATCGATTATCTCGCCCTCCACCTCATAGGTAGCCCTATCACCAAAAATAAGACGCATGGGTTTTAGAACCTCTCCCCCCGAGAATCTGGTTTTCACCTCTCCAGCTACAAGCATGCCTTTATCTATGTTATGGTGCATCACCCTGCCAAATCGATCAAGATACACCCTGCATAACTCAACAGAAACCTTCTCCATTATGGAATCACAGATATAATCCGGATGTCCCAGACCCTTTCTCTCAACCACCTCCACATCACGCTCTGCTACAGGAAGCGCACATAACTCCTCGATTTGTATGTTCCTCATAGAATCACCTCAAGGAGACTCCCGATTTTAATCGAGGAGAGGAATTGAGG
>CAZCRM010000104.1:0-5384 GCA_964501085.1 uncultured Methanosarcinales archaeon
CGGACAATTATTTATCGAACAATGTTTCTACAGACATGTTTATAGATATTTCAATAAGGTCCTCAATATATCCTATTATTCGTTCAAGACTATCAATCATAGTTTTTTTAAGAATAATTGCCTGAATATCTGCCTGCTTAAGTAATTCATTTGAGAGAGTAGAATGTTGAATTTTAATTTCCTTAATATGCTGAAAAATCTTTTCAGCTTGTGCATGATTTCTGGCAAAGAACGAATCCATTGCATTTTCTAAAATTTGAGCTATGCTTGTATTCAACATTATAAACTCCTGTAATGTTGTTTTTTTCTTTAGAAGGACTAATTTGATATAACTTCTACCTATGTTCTCTATATGGTCTCCGATTCGTTCAAGTACCTTAACCACAATTCTATAGCCAAGACAGTCCTTTTGATTTTCTATACCTAACTTCTGTGCTAATTGAGGATATTCAACAGCACCTTTAAGCTGTCTAACCACCAGAAAATAAAGTCTGTCAATCTCATGCTCTCTTTCCACAATATCTTTCACAAGCACAGTATCCTCATTTTTCAAAGCCTTACTAAGGTCAAGAAGCATTGACCTGTTTATAGAATACATTCTTCTGAGTATCTGTTTGGTTCTCATTCTGCTATAATCAACCATAACTTCAAGAATTATTCTTTCTTCGCTATCATCTACAATCTCCACACCTACCAAATATCCTAAGATGTTGCGTATGCTCATCCTGTAGAGATGACTTTCTTTCCTGTCAAACCTGATTCTGATGGTATCATAGCCTGTAAGATATAATGCAATAATAATACGCTCTAAAGCTTCACTTGACATCAATTCTGAAATTTTTATTTCCTTTACTTTTGCTTCTTTTTCAGGTATACTTGTCATAATAATAAGCGAGCCATCCTGCTCTGTCACCACAACAGAATCTCCAGCCTTTAAGTTGGCTCTCTGCACCCATTTCTTTGGTAAAGAAACAACATAGGTTGAGCCACCACTCATGTAGATTTTCCGGGTTTCCATACTCTATCCCTTTATTCTACTGATTTTCTATAGCATATATAGATTATTGGCACAAACTATATACTTTTCCATAGAGGTTATTGTGATCAGGAAGCATGAAATCGAAAACCATAATCACAATAGCTTTAATATTTGCTGGTATAGTAGTCTCAGGATGTGTGAGCAAATCTCCACAGTCTACAAGCATTACCTTGAATGGTGCTGGTGCAACATTTCCATATCCTCTAATCTCAAAATGGAGTTTTGAATATCATAACCAATATCCCAACATTCAGATAAACTACCAGAGCGTGGGAAGTGGTGCTGGAATAAGGCAAATAACTGCAAAAATAGTGGATTTTGGTGCCAGTGATGCACCTCTTACAAAGGAAGAATACGCATCTGCCCAAGGAATACTTCACATCCCTCATACATTAGGTGCTGTGGTTGTTGCTTACAACCTGCCCAACATAAATAAAGGAATAAAATTAAGTGGAGAGGTTATAGCAGATATCTACTTAGGTAAAATCAAGCACTGGAATGACCCTGCGATTACCTCTCTAAATCCAGATATCACGTTTCCTGATAAAGAGATTATTGTAGTGCATCGAAGTGATGGAAGCGGTACAACCTTTATATTCACAGACTATCTCTCGTCTGTGAGTAAAGAATGGAACTCAAGAGTTGGAAAAGGCAAATCAGTCAACTGGGTTTTGGGGTTAGGTGGTAAAGGTAATGAAGGAGTTACTGCTCTTGTGAAACAGAATCCCTATTCTATAGGGTATGTTGAGCTTGCATATGCCAAACTTAATAATTTATCCTATGCTTATATCAGGAACAGAGAAGGGAACTTTGTAGAACCCACACTTGAGAACATCACAAACGCAGCCAGGTCTTTATCCACACTACCTAAGGGTGATGCTGTATGGTCATCTGTGAGCATTGTGAATGCTCCTGGCAAGGATGCATACCCTATATGCAGTTTCTCCTATATTCTCGTATATAAAAATCAGACAGATTATGCCAAAGGTAAGGAATTAGCCAGATTTCTGTGGTGGATTGTGCATGAAGGACAGAATTATTCTTCTGAGCTGATGTATGCTCCTTTACCAGAAAATGTTGTAAAACTGAATGAAAATACTATTAAACTTATGAATTACAAAGGCAAACCATTGATTTGAGTATGTATCTCAAAAAATCCCGCAAAAGCTATGGAGACATTATTTTTAGAGCGATAGTAGGTTTTTTTGCTTTCAGTATACTTATACTGATAATTTTATTATTTGCAGAAATTTTTATAGCCTCTCTGCCCTCTATAAAAGCATTTGGTCTTGATTTTCTTACCAAGGCAACATGGAATCCTGTGCAAGGTCTGTTTGGAGCATTGCCCTTCATATATGGAAGTTTTGTCTCATCATTGATTGCTCTAATCATAGCGGTACCACTTAGTATAGGGACAGCGATAGCTCTTTCAGAGCTTGCTCCTGAAAAATTATCTAAGGTACTGTCTTTCATTGTAGAATTGCTGGCAGGTGTTCCAAGCGTAATCATAGGTCTCTGGGGTATATTTGTGCTCGCACCATTCCTGCGAGATATTGCTCCTTTTCTCTCAACCAATCTTGGTTTTCTTCCATTGTTTCAAGGAGAGATGTATGGGCCTTCTATGCTCACAGGAGGTATAATACTCGCAATCATGGTCATACCCATAATCTCCTCTTTATCCAGGGAAGCCATTCTTACAGTACCCATGCATCAGCGAGAAGCAGCTCTTGCCCTTGGAGCAACACAGTGGGAGACCATACGAACAGTTGTGCTACCTTATGCAAAATCAGGAATATTTGGAGCTGTAATCATAGGTTTTGGCAGAGCGATTGGAGAAACCATGGCAGTAACAATGGTTATCGGAAACAGTCCAAGCATCTCAGCATCTCTTTTCTCACCTGCATATACCATGACCTCTGTTATCGCAAACGAATTTGTGGAGGCTACCTCTGAGCTTTATATATCCTCGCTTATTGAGATTGGATTACTGCTTCTGGTGAGTTCGCTTATAATTAATATAGCAGGCAGGGTGCTGATATCAGGTATGAGCAGAGGAGGGGAAAAAATATGAAACTGCAGACACGCACATTCATAAATTATTTTATGTTGTATTTATGTGCAATATGCGTGATAATAGTTATAATACCACTGCTGAGCATACTTTATACTGTTGTTATACATGGAATCTCTGTCATTAATCTGGATTTTCTCACCCAGCTTCCCACACCCATAGGTGAAACAGGTGGAGGGGTTGGTAATGCAATACAAGGTAGCTTTATTGTGGTCGGAATAGCCTGTTTAATCGGAATTCCAGTAGGGATACTGGCTGGGGTTTATCTTTCAGAATATGGAAACAACCGGTTTGGGAGATTGGTCAGTTTTATGGCAGATGTTCTTACAGGTATGCCCTCAATACTTACAGGAATATTTGTTTATACCTTTATAGTTCTTTATTTCGGAAGTTTCTCAGCAGTTGCAGGAGGAATAGCACTCTCCATACTCATGCTACCCATAGTCACAAGAGCCACTGAGGAATCTCTCAGGATGGTCGCTTCCTCACAGAGAGAGGCTTCTCTTGCTCTTGGCATACCAAAGTGGAAAACCATACTCTATGTTGTTATGAGTAATGCCAAACATGGTATAATCACAGGTATTCTATTAGCAATTGCAAGGATAGCTGGTGAGACCGCACCTCTTCTTTTCACCTCTTTTGGAAATATGTATTGGTTTGAGGGGATTGATAAACCGGTTTCAACCCTTCCTGTGCAGATTTATACCTATGCAATCTCTCCTTTCCCAGACTGGCATGCCAAAGCCTGGGGAGGAGCACTTATACTTATTATTCTGATTCTTATGTTGAATATAGGTGTAAGAATCGTAATTAGACAGAAATATAGTTTAAGGGAGGGATAGATATGGAAAGAAGAAATAAAATAGTTGTGAAAGCATTAAATGCATGGTTTGGAAACAAGCATGTATTGAAAAACATCAATCTTTGCATTGAGGAAAAGAGCATAACTACCATCATAGGTCCTTCTGGGTGTGGCAAATCAACATTTGTAAGGTGTATAAACCGTATGCATGAAGTGGTTAGTGGAGCAAAGGTAAAAGGAAAGGTGCTGGTAGATGGTAAGAACATCTATGATAAAGATGTAGACCCTGTTGATGTCAGAAGACGCATAGGAATGGTGTTCCAGAAACCAAATCCATTTCCAACAATGTCTATATATGATAATGTTGCAATCGGATTAAAACTCAATGGAATAAGGGATAAAAAAACCATCCATGAGATTGTGGAGAACAGTCTAAAAAAAGTAGCATTGTGGGACGAGGTTAGGCATGACCTCAACAGGTCCGGGGCGAGTTTGTCTGGAGGACAACAACAACGTCTGTGTATAGCAAGGGCGATAGCTGTTGAACCAGAGGTTATATTGTTTGATGAACCCTGCTCTGCTCTTGACCCTGTTTCCACACATAAGATAGAGAGTCTAATGCTTGAACTAAAAAAAGAATATACCATTGTGGTGGTAACACATGATATGCATCAGGCAGCAAGAGTGAGTGATTATACTGCTTTCTTTCTTAATGGAGAGGTGATTGAATTTGGAGAAACTGATGTGGTGTTCAGCAATCCAAAAGATAATAGAACTAAGGAGTATCTCTATGGCAATATGACAGGAATAGAAAGGTTTTATATTCCAGTTTTAATTTGACTTTGTTACATTAATATTTAATCCTTCTGAGTTTTCAATTTATTATCACATCACATCCTATTTTGGAAAAAACCACACCACAATTCCTCCATTAACCAGTTATTATCCCCCAAAATTTTTCAGAATCTATCACTGGGACATAGTTATCACTATCCCAGGTGACTATAACACCATTATCAAACTGAATTATCTTTGCTACTCAAACTGAATTATCTTTGCTACCCACCTCGCCGATGATGTGATTTTCTTGCCGACAAACGGTCTTTATGTTTTTGCCTGATAATCGCCAGTATTTCTTCATCAGTAATATCATTTTTTGGCAATATCACTTCAAGAATCTCTTTAACATCCATCACCGATATTCTATGCGCTTTTTCACCCCATTCAATCTGCAATTCCAAAATAAACAGCATCGCCAGCAGTACCATTACCATATGGTGATGCCATCCTGTCCAACCTCTTACTTGATAATCAGCCATTTTTGCATTACCTTTAGCATCTTGCAGAGCCCGTTCAATCCAGTATCGACTGCAAGACATCTGGCAAAATCGCTTAATACTTGTATTGATGGGTGCATTTGAAAGCTGATATTTCGTCTTATTTTCACCATCATCCTTTCGAATAATCAGCCA
>CAZCRM010000105.1:0-5372 GCA_964501085.1 uncultured Methanosarcinales archaeon
ACCCTTGAGAAGAGGTTGGGCAAGGAGGTCACTCCAGAGACCATCAACTACTATCTTGAGGTGCTCAACCATGCTATGCCAGGTGCAGCTATCGTGCAGGAGCACATGGTAGAGACCCATCCTGCTCTCGTGGATGACTGCTATGTGAAGGTCTTCACTGGTGATGAGGCACTGCAGGATGAAATCGATAAGCAGTTCGTCATCAACATCGATAAGGAATTCCCAGAAAACCAGGCAAAGCAGATCAAGGCTTCCATAGGAAAGACCACATGGCAGGCAGTGCACATCCCAACCATCGTTACAAGAACTGAGGATGGTCCAGGAACAAGCCGCTGGATGGCAATGCAGGTAGGTATGACCTTTATCAGTGCATACCACATGTGCGCTGGTGAGGCAGCAGTGGGTGAGCTTGCATTTACAGCCAAGCACGCTGCTCTGGTTGAGATGGGCGACATGATTCCAGCGAGGAGAGCAAGAGGTCCAAATGAGCCAGGAGGTCTGAGCTTCGGCGTTATGGCAGATATCGTTCAGACCAGCAGGAAGACTCCAGATGACCCATGCAATGTTGCCCTGCAGGTGGCAAGTGCATCGTCTATGCTCTACGACCAGATATGGCTCGGTGGCTACATGTCTGGTGGTGTGGGCTTCACCATGTATGCAACACCAGCATACACCAATGATGTGCTTGATGACTATGTCTACTGGGGTGCTGACTACGTAAAGAGCAAACATGGTGAGTTTGGAAAGGCATCTGTGGACATAGGTACAATAAAGGACATTGCCACAGAAGTGACCCTCTATGGTCTTGAGAGCTATGAGAAGTATCCAACAACCTTAGAGGACCACTTCGGAGGTTCTCAGAGAGCAACAGTCTTAGCCATTGCAGCAGGTGATTCAGTAGCTCTTGCAACTGGACACAGCAATGCAGGTCTCTCAGGATGGTATCTGAGCATGTACCTGCATAAGGAGGCATGGGGCAGACTGGGCTTCTATGGATATGACCTGCAGGATCAGTGCGGTGCTACAAACGTATATTCTCTGGGAAGCGACGAAGGTTGCTTGGCTGAACTCAGAGGAGCAAACTATCCCAACTATGCAATGAACGTGGGTCATCAGGGTGGTTATACATCAGTGGTTTCAGCAGCCCATGCAGGCAGGAAGGATGGCTTCTGTGTGAACCCATTAATCAAGACCTGCTTCGCAGATGACCTGATCAACTTCGACTTCGCTGACCCAAGAGGAGCCTTCGGCAAGGCAGCTCTGAGAGAATGGGATAGATGTGCTGGTGAGAGAGCCTTTGTGATCCCTGCAAAATAAGTGCGTAGATAGCCCACTTCGGTGGGCTTGTCTACTTTTCTTATTTTTGGGATCGACATCAAAAGAAAAAGGATATATTATATTGATATTCATAATGGTGTGATTTAAATGGCGGTTAAAATTCAAAAGAAAACTCCAGGTGAAGTAACCTGTTCTTATTGTAAAGGAACAGGAAAACATTATGATGAAACGTGTATTGTGTGTGGTGGAAAAGGAAAGGTAACAGTGGTGGATGTCAATACAAAATGCACATATTGTAAGGGTGTTGGCTTCATCATAAAAGGTACTCCATGCAGCGTATGTGCAGGCACAGGTTACACAAGACCTGTAGATAAACAACGTATGTATTAAGGGGTGATCGAGTTATTAATTGCCCCTTATATTTCAAAAAATTAAATTAAGCCGAGTCTTTTTTGTAGTTGTATTTCTCACTCAGTTTTTTGTAGATATAATCTTGGGCATTGTTCACAGCTTCCAGTTCTCCCCGCAGCACTAATAGATTTTCTTCCTCTACATCTATGGTTTTAAGTGCACATCTTCTGGTTGTTACCTCAAGATTAAATTTTTCCATTGCCTCCAGAATTATCTTATAGGGCAAGCCAGGAGGCAATACTAAATCATACTTTCCTTCAAGCTCATCTTCAGCAGTAATATCCTCTTCTTCCTCGAATTCGTCCCCAACGTATTTAGTTTGCTCTTCTTTCTTCATAAACTTGCCTACCTTATTAGATAAAGCTTTTGTTTACGGTGCTCTCGGCTTTATTTCTTTTGAGCCACAGTGCGGACATTCTGGATTCTTGGTTTTCAGTATAAACGTCTTCTTGCATGAACGGCACCAGAACATCCCGCTCGCTTCTGCCATCTCTTTGAGATCCTCTGGGGTTATTGAAAACGGCAAATCCACGGCACACATGAATATCACCTATATCACCTCCATCATTATTAATCGTTTTCTTTCATATTTAAAACTATAAGATTTAACAATTTTTTGGTTTATTTACACAATAAATCAAAAAGTAAAAAATAGATACAGGAAAGTGAAATATTCACTTCCTTATGTCCAACTACTCATATTGTGCTCCTTTTGGTTGAGCTGCCTTGCGTGCTCTCAGCTGCTCATAGAACTTCTTCTGTCTTTCCCTCTCTGCATCAGCGACTTTTGGCTTCTCAACCTTTTTCGCCGCTTCTGCAAGCTCCATTTGTTTATCAATCAGTGTTGTCATTTTTTCTCACCTCCTTTTTGTTGATTAAGATAACCATCATATCTGCTCCACTCTTTTCAGTATGATCCTATCATTCTCGATTATAACATCCACAGGGGCTCCTTTCTCAAGGGGTAAAGGAAACTGAGAATCACTAACCACCTTTGACTCTATGAGCACCTTGTAACTACTTTCTGGAGGAATGGCTATTACTCTTCCCCTACCTTTCAGCATTTTACCACCGCATTATTAATCATTATAAATGCATACCTGTATTTATACCTTTCGCCGTACCTGTGAATTCTTTTGTTTTTTTATACTTTGAGAAAAAAGTCTAATGCTCATCAGTTTTCAGAACAGGCATTCTGTTCACAATCCAGCGGTAGACCAGTATCTCTATGGTGAGAACAGCTATAACCACTATTGCCTCTTTCCAGTAAAATAGCTCTCGAGGAATCTTCCAGTTGAATGCTATAAGTGATACATTGAGTCTGTTTATTATTATGGCAATCATGGTTAATAAAGCAGAGAACTGCACTAAACCCACATTCTTTGTTTCAACTCCATAATAGAAAAGGAAGGGAAGAAGGGCGAAAAGGGTTAGTTCAAAGAGGAACCATGAGCCATAGAAAGGCGTATTTATATAGCTCCATGCGTCTTCATAGGCGATACTGCCCAACCTCAGCCCAACATAAGTAAAGAGAATAAACGAGATGGCTTTTCCGATGCCGAGAGTGATGCCGTCAAGGCTTGCAAGATACTTAGAATCAGCCCTGTGTTTTAAGAAAATCTGGGTGAGTTTGCTCACCACAATCACATAAACAAGCCCAGCAGCAAGGGATGAGATAAAAAAAAGCCATGGGAGATAGGAAGTATACCAGAGGGGATGCAGTTTAGCAGGAGCTAAGAGAAACATCGCTCCAAGAGCAGACTGGTGCAGGGTGGAAAGCATTATACCTGCTATTGTTAGAGCTATGGTCATTCTGAGTACCCATTTGCGGAAGGTCTTTAGATTCAGCCACTCAAATGCAGATGGTGAAAATTCAAATGCTTGCACTGTGAGGTAAAGAGCCACATGCCATGCTACCAGAAACATCACCGAGGCTGTGCCAAAGGATACCAGCATGGGCGTATAGATGCGCCATGGTCGCCCAAGGTCGATGAGAAGAAATACAACAGCAAAGAAGTAGCCAAGAAAACCCAGAAGGATGGCATTCTTCACCACGGGTTTGTACTGTTTTTGCCCGAAAATATATACTGCTGTTCCGAGAACAAATCCAGAAGCTGAGAATGGTACGCCTGTGAAAAGTCCTACGCCAAGAAGAAGTCCCCATGGTTGTATATTTGAACTCTCTGTTATAGCGCCTAAACCATATATAAACCGCTGGAGTATGAAAAATCCTCCAACGAGTACTATAAGCCCTGCTATCATATTGAAAGGAGTGAATAATGTCTTTATGTATTCTTTTAAAGTAAGTCCAAGAAAGAACTTCTGATTGATCCAGGACTGAGAGAGCTGAGGTTTTTTCACAGATTCTACTTCTATTATGCTCATATCTCCTCCTCTTTATTTTTGGTCATAAGATAGATTCCTCCAAAAACAGCAGGCCAGGAGATAAGGGTGAGATTTACCAGAGACAGAAAATCTGCAGTAAAGAGTGGGAAAGGAAGATTTGGCAGGTCCATGGGGAAATCAAGCTGTGAGAGTTCTGAGAAAGGAACTCCTGAGATGTATAACCACCCTGTTCCGCCTGCTTCATGCTCACCATATACATGGTCAATATATTTATCAGGCTCGCTCCATATCCTCAGCTTTGCAAGTTTAAGCAAGCTCTCTCTCTTTCCAAAGGTAATGGCTTCTACAGGACATGCCTCAGCGCAAGCAGGAACAAGACCCTTGGTGATTCTGTGGTAGCACATAAAGCACTTTTGAATTCTGGGATCAAAAGCATTGGAATACTCGAATGCTGGAATATAGAAAGGGCAGGCTGTGATGCAGTATCTGCATCCTATGCACACCTTCTCGTTCCATATCACAGGTCCCTCAGGAGACTTTGTCAAGGCTGCTACTGGACAGGCTGAGACACATGCTGGTTCTTCACAGTGCATGCACTGTATCTTGCAATACACTGTTTTTCCGTTTACATTGAAACGATTCACCACAGTGTAGGATTGCACATCCGCAACATACGGTCTTCTCTTTTTCTCGAAAACAGATTCATCTTCAAACGAGGTTTTGGGTTTTGGCAGGTTATTTGCTTTATTGCAGGCGGCTTCGCAGCGTCTGCATCCAATGCATCTTGTTAGGTCTGTGAGCATGCCAAAACGATTTGGATGACCTGAAAATTTATGTGCTATGGAAGCTTTTCCAATATCACCAAGCAGACCAAGAGCAAGGAGAGAGCCTCCAAGTTTCAAGAAATTTCTTCTACTAATCATGTTTCCTCACCTCTTGGGCTTATGACAGCCCTCGCATGTATCGCTACTTCTGCCTAAATGATCAGCAGGTACTATGGGTGCACCACCAACGCCTTTCGTATGGCATTTGATACAGGAATCGTGGTAAACGACTTTGGTTTCCTCTCCGCTAGGGATACCTTCTTTATGGCATTTTGTACAGTCTTCCCATGTCAGCTTGTGAGGACGGGCAGGAGCCTGTGTGATTAGAGATGGAGGTGGTGCTTTGGTATGACACAGCTTACAGCTTTCAGGACCGCCAAAAATCTCTTTATGACAGTACATGCATCTCTCATGTATGGCTGCTTTAAGACCTGGTTTACTCATATTCATTGGGTTGAAAGGAGCAGAATGGCAGTCTCTGCATGCATGAATCTCATCACTGTTATGATGGCA
>CAZCRM010000106.1:0-5192 GCA_964501085.1 uncultured Methanosarcinales archaeon
ACTGCATCATATATTCAAGTGAAGCCTCTTTCTTGTAGTCTGGTTCATTCCAATATTCTATTCTCTGTAGCGTATGATTTTGTCTCCTCCTGCAAAACACAAAGCATAGAACTCCTGCCTAGCTTGATATGTTTTCTCTAACTGCTTTGTAATCTCATCAAGCCTGGTTGCTGAAGCAAAAAGCTCCTTGCGTAAGCGTGGGATAGTTCACTCAACATCTCTTAAACTATAACTTCGACTCCCACATCCTATTCTCTCAGCAGCTTTGATGTGTATCCATGGGTCAACCCCCCACACATCATATATTGATTTGCCATCACCCATCTTTTCATTGATTAAGTCGATAGTGGCAGAATCTATAGCAACTGGGTCACGCCCTGCGAGTATTCCTATATCTCCTACGAATTTCTCATCTGAAAAATTGAAACAGTCGCATCCAGGCGTTAAATCATACACCCAATTAATATAACCTATTCTGCCATCAAGAGCCCTTATAGCTCCTAAGGCTGCCTCACCAAGTCTTTTCTGCATTTTGATTTCAGCATTTTCAGGAGCAACTATTGCTTCCTGCTCACATATATCTATGCAGGATAACTCCCCACAGCATTTGGAATGGTCAATCTCAGGTAATCGTATTGCCTCCCATGGACATATCTCCACACATTTTCTGCACATTACACATTTTTCAGGGTCAATAGAGGGTTTGGCAACCTCATGAACCTTTATCTTGCCTTTTTTATCAAGACAACCCATACCTAAGTGCTTAATGGCTCCACCAAACCCTGAGCCAGGATGACCCTTACCATGTGAAATAACAATCATGCAATCCGCCTCTGCTATACCTGAAGCTACTGTGATGCTTTCAAGCTCATCTCCATTGATGTAGATTTCCTTTCCATCATCTCCTCTCAACCCATCAGCCACAACAAACGGAGCATTCAGGCTTGCATAAGTGAAGCCATTCATGGCAGCACATGTTATTAGTTCAACAGCATTGAATTTCATACCCTTGTATAATGTGGTGGTATCTGTCACAAAAGGTATTCCTCCTGCTTCTCTCACAAGATCAACCACAGTTCTTACAATCACAGGTCTAACATGCGTAACATTCCCATATTCCCCAGGATGAATTTTTATCGCAACAATGTCTCCTTCCTTTACAGGAGAGATATGAGGAAATATTCTTTTTATCTGCTCAGGATGACTATCCTTTGCTTGCGTAATCTTGGCATCCTTAAACAATATTTCGCTCATTATTTTCTGTTAGCTTAGCGATGCCTATTAAATATATTCTTCTTTGAATTGCTTACAACCACGACTGGTTTCGTACACATTCTTCTTGAGAAGTACACAGGAACCATCGTAGTGCGCTTTGTTGTGTCCTTTTACCTTTGTTGTAAAATACCTGCAGTCCACACAGTACTTCAAGGTCTATCCTCCACAATGCATGTAGAGTATATCAATAGCCCTTGCATCTTTATTTATAATAGTTTTAATCCACTCATTTATAAAGTTTACTCCTTCTTAAGTCGTGCATATGCTGTATTCTTTTGTTTATTAGCTCCTCTTTACCTATATCATGCCTGCTATATAGCTCACCTTTTAACCCTAAGATTCCAGTTTCAGCAATGATTTCAGCTTCTTTGATTGTATCTGCAATGCCCACAACTGCAAGGGATCTTGAGGTGGTGGTGTATATCTTATTATCCTTCTCATACACACTTGAATAGAAAAGAAGCGCATCATTGATATCTCCGATTTCAACCTGAGTATCCTTTTTGGGGTGTTCTGGGTATCCTTTTGGCACTGCATACTTGCACACTGTAGCTTGCTTTTTAAACGTAAGGTTTTTCAGGTTTTCATCCACTATACCCCAGCATACCTCAATAAAATCTGTCTCAAGTAGAGGAAGAATATTCATGGCTTCTGGGTCTCCAAAACGGGCATTGAATTCTACGAGTTTAATGCCTTCAGAGACCGCCATGAACTGACCATAGAGGATGCCCTGATACCCAACACCAGTCTCTTTCTTTACTGCTTTAATAGCATCCTTCATTATCTTCTTTGCTTCCCTATAATCAGACTCCTCCATGAAAGGAAGAATATCGTTGGCATCACTGTATGAACCCATTCCTCCAGTGTTTGGGCCTTTATCCCCTTCATACGCCCTTTTATGATCCTGTACTGCTGGTGAAAATACAAGCCTCTTACCATCCACAAAGGCTTGAAGAGTAAACTCCTCTCCCTCAAGACGTTCCTCAACCACCAGGTCATCCTTCTTCAGAATCTCTTTTGCATAAGCTTTAGCACCATTGATATCGAAATGCTCACCTGTGATACGTACCCCTTTTCCACCTGTAAGTCCAGATGGCTTAACTGCAACCTCCTTTAGGTGCTCAATGAACTCGTCGCTTCCCTCTTCGCCCTTCCTGAACACCTTGAACTCAGGACAACCGGCAATATTATATTTTTTCATGAAGTTGCGCGTCCATGCCTTATCAAATTCAAGTTTTGCAACTATTTTTTTTGGACCTACTACAGGGATACCTGCATTCCAGAGCAAATCAGGAATGCCAGCAGCTAAGGGTGCCTCAGGACCTATAACAGCTATATCAACCCTTTTTTTAACAGCATAATCCACAAGTCTTGAGTCAGTCTCTTTTATGAGAAGAAAATCCTCACATAGGCGTGCTATACCTGGATTTTTTCTACTCATGGCAGCATAAAGCTTGGGAGCTTCGTTACTTCTTGCAACAGCCTCTGCAATGGCATGCTCCCGACCACCGCTTCCTACTAAAAGCACTTTCATGGATTTCTTAAATCATCTACAAAAATAAAAATATTCTGGTTTAAAACCCACTATTAGGAGGCTTCGCTTTTATCGCTATTATCCTCTTTCTTGAAAATCTCTGTCAGAGGTTTTTCACCATACTCCACTATAATGGTGTTTATCTGAGAGATGTCAGAGGATATCTCCCTACCATGCATGGATTTTCGCCTTCTGACTCCTTTTGCTTTTGGTTTATAACCCACACCCCCAGCAACAAGAATCTTCTTTCTTCCTGCCCCTACTATATCCCCTCTCATGGGAAAACCATCCTTATCAGTACCTCCTGTTATTTTAAGGGTGTATCCCTCTAATCCAACCACATCTCCACTAATGGTATCTCCGATCCCTTTACCAATAAATTTGTTAGCCTCATTTCCAGTAGCTACAAGCTGATATGCCTTTCCTGTCTTGGTATCAGAAACCACAACTCTGAATTCTGCCATCTGCCCCTATTCTTCAGTTACATATACTTAAATCTATTGCAAATGCCTCAATGCTTCTGCTATCACAGGTGCTACACTCACCACACTCACACCCTTCTCTATGGTGTCTGTTGCTATAATATCTTCAACCCCTGCTTTTAGTAACTTAAGAATAGCGTTTCCTGAACAAACAGGATGTATGCAGGTTGCAAAAACCTTTTTAACCTTCTGCTGTCTGAGTAATGATATTGCTTCAGCCATGGTGCCCCCTGTTGAGATTATATCATCAATAATGATAACATCTCTCCCCTTTGCCTCGATATTCTTAGGCGTTATATTTACGGTATCTCCGCTTAACCGTGTTTTTTCCAGATAGTCATACTCGATGCCCAGATCTCTTGATGCGTTCATGGCGAGAGATATCGCACCTTTATCTGGTGCAAGAATTAAAGGTCTTTCAAGTTTCAATCCTTTAATATATTTACCAATCACTGGCGTAGCATCTAAATTCTTCGCTTCTGCATCAAAATAGTCAAGAATGGATTCTGAATGGATATTTATTGTGTAAACATTCTCTGCTTTGATGGTTTTTGCAATGGCACGAGCACTTACAGCCTCACCTTTTCTGAACTGCTTATCCTGTCTAGCATAACCCATGTATGGTATCACCACATTGAGGTTTGAAGCCTCACTACAGGCATCAATGAGATGAAGCAGGGCTACAAAGTCTGAGTCATTCACAGTGCTTTGAATAATTGTAACACTATCATTTTCATCTATTTCATCAGCGATACGGGTGTATAACTCACCATCAGGAAACCTCCTGTATTCACATAACAATAGTTTCTCTTCCAGTATCTTCGAGACTCTTCCAGCAAGTAGCTGTGATGCAGGACCTCCAATAATCAGCATGACATGTAATATATGGAAAGAATATAAAGAATTGTTGCTCCAAAAATTTCCACTTTTGTTGTTACACAAACAAAAAATCTACATTAACTAAATTCTTTTTTCTAAGGCGCCGCTTCAGCTATAGCAATTTTTATTTAATGTTAAGCAGCTATAATAATATGCATAGGACAATAACCTAGTTTACATTTGTCGTAAAGTTGATATGCCATTGAGTTTATTATAAAAATATGGTATCCATAAAGCACAAGTTTATCATACACGGTATATTTGGAACAGCTATTCTATTGTTTTTATATTTCTCTATTCTCTCTATTGCCAATTCATTTGACCATGCAGTTGATTCCTTCATTGAGATGTGGTATTGGATTTTGCTCTTAGCAGTGGGTTTTGGTGTGCAGGTGGGACTTTATTTCTATATTCGTGAGGGGTTCCATGACAGAATGACAAAAGGCGCCTCAACCACTGTTGCAACTGCAGGTGGTGTTTCCACCACTTCAATGATTGCATGCTGTGCCCACCATCTCACAGACGTACTACCAATTATCGGTCTCTCTGCAGCGGCAGCATTTCTTGCAGAATATCAGCTACTGTTCATAATGGTGGGAGTGTTTTCAAACCTTGTAGGAATAACAATGATGCTGGGGATAATACAGAAACATGGATTATTTAAGGAGAATGGACCACTTAGATATCTGCTTAGGTATGATATGAGACAAGTTCGAAACTATATAATAGCCATTGGTTTTTTGGTTTTATTAATCCAGATCATAAGATTATGAAAGTAATTGAAACCACCAGCAGGTGGTATATATACTCAATAAGACCTATTTTTCTTTCTCTTTATTATTATGGTTAATTGCATAATACTTTAAACATATTTTTCAAGAATTTTTCAATCCAATTCTCTGCAAATGAAGTAGACTCTGTTAGTTTTCTGAAAGCCTTTGCAATCCTTCAAAACTTCTTTAATGGAGATATTTCAGAGACTATTCTTTTAACACTCTTCCATAACTATCGGATTTATATCA
>CAZCRM010000107.1:0-5133 GCA_964501085.1 uncultured Methanosarcinales archaeon
ATGAGGATCGTCCCAATATAATTGGGCCATGCTGTGTGGTGCTTGGAAGAAATGGTATTAATATTGCAGGTATGCAGGTAGGCAGGGTGACCAGAGGTGGTGAGGCAATCATGATATTAAATGTAGATAGTGAGGTGAGTGATGATATACTGGATGAGATTCGAAAGGTGGATGGCATACTTGATGCAAAACGTGTTGCATTATGAAAAAGATGTATCTTGAGATCATTACTGCGATTGGCTCTGTTGTGATGTTTATAGCCTTGATAGTTATGGTAACTATCTTCATGGGCAAACACGCAGGTTATGGCTACACCATAGCTTTGCTTGTCTATACCATGATTATGGGTATTGCAGGATTAAAACTTGCTGAGATTCCTGATAATGGTAAGAATAATAGTCATCAATAACTACGGACAGTTCTGTCATCTGATACATCGTGCAGTGAGAGATTTAGGAGAAGAAGCGATACTCATGAAAAACACCTCTTCCTTAGAAGAGATACTCTCAAAACAGCCAGATGGCATTATTCTGAGCGGTGGACCATCAATAGAGCGAACAGGTAATTGTAGTAAGTATATAAAAGAGCTTGAATTACCTATCTTAGGGATATGTTTGGGTCATCAGGTGATGGCTCAGACATACGGTGGCGAGGTGAGGAAAGGTAGCACAGGAGGCTATGCTTCAGTGGAGATAGAGATTCTTGAGGAAAATGATATTTTAAAGGGTTTTGGTTCAAGGATAAGGGTTTGGTCGTCTCATTCTGATGAGGTAGCCTCTCTTCCTAAGGATTTCATTAGGTTGGCTCGTTCTTCCATATGTGAGATTGAGGCGATGAAGCACAGAACAAAACCATTATATGGCGTTCAGTGGCATCCTGAGGTATCGCATACCCAAAAGGGGAATGAGCTTTTCAAGAACTTTTTTGAGATATGTAAGAGCTACCAGTGAACACCACATAACCAAGAAACGCAAGAAGTGCCCCTATGGCAATAACAGCATGATAGCTGTAATGTTCAAGCACACTCCCTCCTATCAGCGAACCTGCAACAGTTGAGAGGCTGATAGCCGAGTTTAATAGTCCTGCTGATGTGCCTTTATCCTCATTGTTTTCCAGCAGTTCATTGGTAGAGCCTACAAACAGGCATGAGAAGGAAATGGCTATAAGAGCCATACCCATGAGAGCATGATAATATATAGTTAATGGTAAAAAAGACATAAAAGCTATTGTGGAAAAGATATATCCTGCATGTATTAATGTAATGTTATCATATTTATCAAGTCTTCGCGTGATGAAAAACTGCAATATGGGATTCAGGGTATAGATAATGCCTATCCATAGTTCGTTGGCACCAAGACTCTTGAGATACAGGGGAAAAATGACCCAGACATTGTTGGCTCCCATCTGACGCAGGAAAAACGCCAGATATATATGCCAGTTTCTTCTCAGAACATGCAAGGAAAGGTAACCGTTTCTTTTCTTTGCACTAATTTTGGTATCAGGAAGGGTTAATGCAATGAAAAAGGATAACATAAACAACAGAGAGGATATCACAAAAATCTTCCAGTAAACAGCTATTATCCCTGCTAAAAGAAACCCTGCAGCCCATCCTAAGGGCATGAAGGAAATGAAGTTTTCTATGCTGCGTTTCATTCTATAAACATACAAAAGCAAAGCAGCAGGATAGATACCCACACTAAAGCCAGCAAAGGCACGTATTACTCCAAGGCTGAAAGGGTCATAAGCCAGTGTCTGAAGAAGAAATGTTATAGCTGAACTTAAAAATCCTGTATAAAGCAGTACTTTTGGAGGCAAAATATCTGATGCCCTGCTGAATATGTATGTTGAGATAAAGAGCGATGCCCCGTACACTGCTCCGATCATGCCTATCTCAGTACCTGAAGCTCCAAGATTATCCGCAAGGATAGGGATGAAAACTATTGACATCATCACAGCAGTGTTTGTAAAAAATTGGATGGTGTTGAGTCTCATCAGAATACCAATAAAGAGATATGTATTTAATCCTTGCAATCTTAAGATTAAAAAATGAGCAATCTTGACTGGGCAGAAAAATATCGCCCTGTAAGTCTCTCTCAGATATCAGGGCATGGCAAAGCAATAGATGAGCTAAAACACTGGGCAGAACAGTGGAAACACGGTATTCCAGAACAAAGAGCGGTTGTTCTGTATGGAAAACCTGGCATAGGTAAAACCACGGTGGCTCATGCTCTTGCTCATGATATGGGATGGGAGGTGATGGAGCTTAATGCCAGTGACCAGCGCACTGCTGAGATTATTAATAAGGTGGCAGGTTCGGCATCACAGATGAGCACCTTTGGGAGAATGAAACGCCTCTTGATAATGGATGAAGCTGATAATATTCATGGAACCGCTGACAGAGGTGGAGAAAGGGCGCTTATCAGGTTGATCAGAAAAACCACTCAGCCAATTATACTCATTGCGAACGAGCTGTATGATATGTCAGCAGAGCTGAGAGGGGTGTGCAAGCCAATCCATTTCAATTCTCTATCCTCAAGATCCATTATACCTGTGCTGAAAAAAATTGCAAGATTGGAGGGTATAACCTGTGCTCCTGGGGTGATTGAAAAAATTGCGGAGAATGCCAATGGAGACCTCCGAGGTGCAATCAATGATTTTCAGGCACTGGCTCAGGGTAGAGACAGACTTGAACTCGAGGACATTGTTACTGGAGATAGAGATATAAAAGAAAATATATTTAAAGTCCTTGTAAAGATTTTTAAAGGTAGCAATATCATTGAAGCATATAACTTAACCTTCAATCTTGATGAGAGTCCTGAGGATTTTATCTACTGGGTGGATGAAAATTTACCTTTTCAATACACGAAAGCAGAAGATCTTGAAAAGGGGTATCGCTGTCTTGCAAGAGCTTCGTTATACTTAGGCAGGATTAAAAGGCGACAGAATTATAATATGTGGAAGTATGCAGGTATCCTCATGACCTCAGGAATCGTGGTTGCAAGGTCACATCGTTACACGGGATTTATCAAGCTACAATCTCCTTCGGTATGGAAAAAACTGGGAAGTGCAAGAGGCTTGAGGCAGATAAGAGATTCAATCTCAAAAAAAATCGGAAAACACTGCCATGTTTCCATGAGTTACACCCGCTCTAATCTGATTCCATTTTTCAGATTGATGATGAAAAGCAAGGAGTATGCTCCCAGCATAACAGCATTGCTTGGACTTGAGCCTGAGGAAATCGCATATCTTATGGAATCCAAATCCATCACAAAAAAGGTTCAGAAGATATATGATGAGGCAAGAGCGATGGTTGAGAAGGAGATTGAGGAGGAAATCGAGTTATCTTTTAAGAAGGAGGAAAAAGCTGAAACTAAGAAAGAGGTTAAATCCCAAAGTTCTCTGTTTGATTTTTGATTTTTATGGGCCCGCTGAGATTCGAACTCAGGACCTTCGCTGTGTAAGAGCGATGTCATAACCAGCTAGACCACGGGCCCTCTTTGCGTTAAATAGCGTATATTGTATATATTTTTTGGCGTTAAGTATTTATAGTATGTTAGTATGTATCACACTAACATGGTGATGTTATGGAGATTGGCAAAAAGATTCGTCTTGAGAGAATAATGGACAGAGAAAGCAAAAATATGGTAATCATACCCATGGACCATGGAATATCCATAGGGCCTGTAAAAGGTATTGTTGACCTTGCGGAGATGGTGAATAAAGTAGCAGAAGGAGGAGCTAATGCTGTTCTTTTGCAGAAAGGAATGGCTAAGCATGGGCATAGAGGGTATGGTAGAGATATCGGGCTTATCATACACATGAGTGCTTCCACTTCCTTAGGACCAGACCCAAATGATAAGGTGCAGGTATGCACGGTAGAGGAAGCCATAAAACTGGGGGCTGATGCGGTGAGTGTTCATATCAACATTGGTTCAGAAACCGAAGCACAACAGCTTCAAAAACTTGGCTTTGTGGCAGAGGACTGTGATAATTGGGGTATGCCTTTAATAGCCATGATGTATCCAAGGGGTAAGAACATCAAAAATCCCAATGACCCAGAATACGTAGCCCATGTGGCAAGGGTAGGTGCAGAGTTGGGTGCTGATATCATAAAAACCAATTTTACAGGGGATGTGGATTCCTTTAAGGAAGTTATAAAGGGATGTCCTGTGCCGGTGGTGATGGCAGGAGGTCCAAAAACAAGTACAGATGAGGAATTTCTCACCATGGTTCGTGCAGCCATGGATGCAGGGGCAAGAGGGGTTGCGGTAGGGAGAAATGTTTTCCAGCATGATAATCCTACAGCCATTACCCGTGCTCTAACCTTAATTGTTCATAAAGGTGCAAGTGTGGAAGAAGCTATGGAGGTTTTGCGTTGAAAAAAAACAAGGTTGTGTGGGTCAAAGCTGACAGCAAAAACTGGGAAGAAAATAAGCTAAGAATTACTACAGCTATTGAATCTGGAGTAGATTGTATACTCTTGAGTTCCGAAGATATTGCTAAGGCAAGAGAGCTTGGGAATATTAGACTTGCTGCGCCAGGAGATGAGGCAGATATTATAGTTATAGGCATACATAGCGAGGGAGATGGAAGCAAGGAGCTTCCCTCTTTTGATTATTCCTATGACATAGCTGAGGCACAGCGTTTAAAAAGTGAAGGTAAAACAGTTGCTGGTTATGTTGTGATAAGGAATAAGAGCTACGAAGAGTTTGCTCTTGAGCTTGGAAAAGTATGCGATTATCTCATAGTAATAGCCACTGACTGGAAGGTGATACCTCTTGAAAATCTGATTGCAGGGTTGCAGAAGCTTGATGTGGTGATTATTGCAGGAGTGAATAATGCAGAAGAGGCAAAACTTGCCCTTGAAACCCTTGAACATGGCTCTGATGGCGTGTTACTTGATACCTCAGACCTTTCTGAGATAAAGAAGGTCATCGCTATAAGAGACAGGCTTGAAACTGAAAAAATACCTCTTACAACAGCAAAAATAACCAAGATAAAGCAGGTGGGGATGGGGGATAGGGTATGTGTGGATACCGCATCCTTAATGAGTATAGGCGAGGGGATGCTTATTGGTTCGCAGAGCAATGGGCTGTTTCTTGTGCATTCTGAGAGCGAGGAAAGCCCTTATGT
>CAZCRM010000108.1:0-5022 GCA_964501085.1 uncultured Methanosarcinales archaeon
ACCTAGGGTTGGGACGACCCGAAGTGAAGCCTGTGGACATCTGGCACCTCTGCCCCTGGAAGGCTGAGAGCGCCGCCAAGGGTAAGTGCTGGTGGCTGAAGCAGGAAGCTCTATGCGTTAGCATGGGGTAGTTCACTAGAAGCCATGATTCTCTTCTCAGGAATACTTGAAGATATAATAAAAAGCGAATCTTACACATGTTAGAGGCGAACTTTAGTAGCATAAATCAAAAAAATAGTATGGGGTAACTAAGGAAATTAATGATTATTCAACAGTTAAGATAAATGCTATATATAAGAAACATAATTCATACTATTGAAGAGTGTGAGGACTATGGCAATAGGTTTCGTGTTAATAAATGTTGCCCCTGGTGCTGAAAAAAAGGTTTTTGACACCATGATAAAATGGGATGAGATTCAGGAGCTGTACCCGCTGTTCGGCGATTATGATCTCATCGCTAAGATCCAGGCACCAAATTATGAGGCATTGAGCGATATTGTTGTTCAGAAGATTAGGGCTTTGAAGGGAGTGACTGATACCAAAACCCTCACAGGGGCAAAGTTCTGAAAAAGTTTAGTTGTGGGTTTTTCATTTATGTTCTTAAGGGAAAGAACTTTTAATCGATACATCATTAAACCCATCAATGCCAGAGCCACTGATTCATTATGTGATACCCTTATTTCTGCTCACAATCTATGGTCTCAGCCTGAGAAAAGCAGTTCTGATCTCATCACTGGCAATACTCCCTGATCTTGATGTCCTCTTCCATATCCATCGCTCCTTCTCCCATTCCATATTTTTTATACTTCTGTTCTTCATCCCAATAATCATTATATCAAAAAAATATAAACAATACTATATCGAGTCCCTAATCGCTTTAATGGTAACCCTAAGCCATCTTTTCATGGATGTTTTCACATACTACACCCCCCTCTTCTGGCCTATATACAACAACTCTCTATATATAATCGCTGAACTTACCACAAACATGAACGATGTTCTGGATTTGAAGCTGACGCTCCAGCTAACCCTCAAACCCGTAGTGTTTTATCATACTATGAATATGGATGCTCCTATATTTTCAAGCAGTGGAGTCGCTTTAACCCTGGTGCTTTTAACAGGTATGGTCCTGATAAAGTACTCCTACAGGTGGAAACACCATTTTCACCGTCCTGATTAGGATGCATCAATAACATGTCGGTATCTCCTGAAAGTACTCATATTTTTATAGGTTTTAAGGACTTTCTTAATTATGAAGATTATAAAAAATGACTGGAGAGAAAAAACTCTATGATATCCTTATTTTCTTGACACAGCACTCTCTCCCAGCAATAATATCAACATCACTCTCTCCACAGTTAGGGCATCTTATTGATGGAATAACAAAATGAAGTTTCTCAAAGTATTGAATATCTCCATTATATGAACATCTTCTGCACTTTATCAAAGGCTTTATAGTCTTTATATGATACTTTGCACCCTCAGCAACTGTTCCTCTGGTTATAGTTTCAAATATAAAGCTTAGCTGGTCAGGATTTAAGGCGGTGAGCTCACCTATCTCAATAAATACCTCCTTCACCTTGTTTGCATTATTCTTCTCTGCTGCATCAAGCACAGCATCAACAATGGCACCTGCAATAGAAATCTCATGCATCCTATTCTCTAACTACCTCTATCTCTGATCTAAGTTGGATGGACTTTGCAGCAGCATACATCAACGAGGAGAAAGCACACACCGTACCTATCCCTTTACCTATGGGTACCTCCCCTTTCTTTACCAGTGCTGTGATATAGGTATTCAGTTTAACATCAGTGCTCATACCCCTCTTTTCAATATCAGTAAGAAGTTTATTTGCCTCCTCTCCTGTATTCTTACCTTTTCTACATAGTTTTACAGGGCATACCTTGCAGTATTCCTTGAATAAAGCACCCCATTTCGGTCCTGCTATGCCAGCATGCACCTCAGCCATCACACCTGCATAAGCTATACAGCATCTCAATGCTCTGCCTATCACATTGCCCTTTTCCTTAATCTCACAACACACTCTCTCGTTTTTGAAGAAGAACCAGTTCTCAAGTCCGCGCAGGTACTTTTCCCTTCCTGTGTTACGTTTGCCTTTCAAACTCTGCTTTATCTTTGCTGCAAGTTCAGGTGCTCTGGGTATGGCTGCTGCTGTACCGCATGTGGGACAGTAGGAGATTGGACCAACCGCTATCTCCTTATTATTTTTATCTATGAATGCCACCTCAACACCCCAGGAATTCCGCCTGATGGCAACTCTACCTCCCTCCTTCCACACCTCATTGTAGGCAGCAGCCACAGGAGTTACAACCCTCCCATAGCCATAGATATCTGCAACCTTTTCCATGTCTATAATGCACTGCAGAGACCTCAAGAGCTCGTCCTCTATATGTTTTGGAAAGAAGCCACCTTCAACCATGGCAAAAAGTATAGCAGGAGGCCATGTGATTCCCTCTCCTTCCCCAACGATATTGCCTTTATCATCCACTATGCATGAGCGTATTCCATCAGGTTTTTCCCATGTTATCGCTTTCCCTCCAAGCTTGGAGATCTCTCTCAACACTTTATGAGTGGTACCGCAATTACCTTCTTTAATGTCTAGCTTTCCTTCAAGGTTTTTCTTCACACGTTCTACAAAGTTCATGATTCTACCTCGTTCGTAATATTACGAACTATTAATACTTAAGGATTATTAATGTTTATGAATGATAATGATATTTAATCTTTTCACAATACTTCGAAAAAGTTTAGAAATAAAATCATAAAAGTGCGAGGGGAGGGATTTGAACCCTCGAACCCCTACGGGAATAGCCCCTCAAGCTATCGCCTTTGACCACTTGGCAACCCTCGCATATATATAATATATAGAACTATAAGATATATCTTTGCAATTAAAGTGCTTCGAGAATCTCATTCAATTGTACAGCCTTCTTCTTAATACTGTTTGCAGCTTCCTCAACGAGTTTTGCCGCACTCATAGCACCAGTGGTTTCAAAGCTTATTATGAAGGACTCTGGATCCTCACTCACCTTTATGGAGTCAGTATAACATGCCTCCTCACACAACCTGCACAGAGAACAGTTCATTATATTAACCACATCAAGCTTACCATTGATTTTCAGAATATTGCGCGGGCATGCCTCAACACACTTCTCGCATAAATCGCATTCACCAATGGTTATCACTGGCATGTTCTTGTATCCACACGCAATACCAGCCTGCCACTTGGCATGTTTTCTTCCTATCCCTAATCTGGCTATTGCCTCAACCACAATCTTGTGATTCTCCATAAGCTCCACGATTGGTATAGTGGTATCCGCAGGACGTACCCCAGGGTCTGTGGATACAAGGTCACCTGAATACACCATCTTAGGTCCTTCTGCACTCAAGGTAAGTGTAACCTGACATGAAGCACAGCCTTCACCCCCGCAGGAACATTCCTCAGGCATGTTATATAAGCTAGTATCTGCTTTCAGGGGTATCAATCCAAGTCTAAGAGCAAGCTGTTCATCAAAGAGAATAGAGGTGTTGTCATAGACATTCACCTCATCAATAGCCAATACAGGTACCTCTGCCAGCATGCTCCTTCGCAGTGCATTTGCAAAAGATGCTGAAACCCCTGAAAGGACGAATTTACCTTTACGCTCTGATAATTCAATTATATCAATATCCATTTACACACGCCTTCCCTTCTTAGGTCTTGTACCATCATGTGGAATGGGTGTTACATCCTCTATCCGCCCAATCTTTATTCCTGCACGAGCAAATGCACGTATGGCAGCCTGTGCCCCTGGACCTGGACTTCGATGCTTGTTACCTCCTGGTGCTCTTACTTTTATATGCAACCCCGTGATTCCTTTATCCCTTATCTTATCTGCAATCACCGTAGCCATCTGCATAGCTGTGTAAGGAGAACTCTCGTCTCTGGCTGCCTTTGTCACCATGCCCCCACTGATTTTCGCTATAGTCTCAGCTCCAGTCAGGTCAGTGATGGTAATCAGGGTATTATTGAATGAGGAATATATATGTGCCACACCCCATTTCTCTGCTGCCATACTCAAGCCTCCGTCCCTACTTCATTTTCTGATGACGAACTCGCCATACTTTCCTCCACAACCTTTGCAGGTCTTTCAGGATGAGATTCCTCTGATAATGGAGAAGCGGTATAATAGTCCAGCATCATTTCCTCCTCCTTTGAAACCATATAGCTTGGAATCGTTACCTTACGTCCTCCTACCGAAATATGACCATGAACAATGAACTGCCTTGCCTGTTTTATTGTATTGGCAAGCCCTTGCTTATATACCTGGGTCTGTAACCTTCGCTCAAGAAAATCATTCACCTCTAAGGAAAGAATATCATCCAGACCCGCATCGTCCTTCAACAGACCATACCTTTTCAAACGGGCAAGGATGTTCTCAGACTCTGTTTTCATGTGTCCTTCAAGTTTTCCTTTTGCACTCTCAGCAAGCAATTTTCTTGCCAGCTCCCTGTATTTTTTAAGCATGCTGTGAGCTTTCCAGACCTCTCTCTTGTTTCTTAAGCCATAGTTCTTAACCAGCTCCACCTCTGCCGCTATTCTGTCTGCCTGCCATGGATGTTTTGGCGTATGGTATGATTTCCGGTTCTTACCTGGGTATCTCATTATTTACCCTCCCCTTTCTTCTTCTCCTTAGCTGCAAGAGCAGACCTGGTTACACCCACAGTTCTACCTTTTCTTCCTGTAGACCTTGTACGCTGTCCACGCACTCTCAGTCCCCTTTCATGTCTTATGCCCTTATATGAACGGATTTTCTTCATGAGGTTGATATCCTCATTAAGGCTTAGATATACATCTCCTCCGATGATATGCTTGTCTTCGCCTGTAATCAAGTCCTTTTGCCTGTTCATCATCCAGGATGGAATCACATCTGTGATATTTTCTACTGATGATTGCAGTCTCTCTATCTCCTCATCACTAAGATAACCCAGTGTTGCCATCGGGTCTATGTCAGATTTGA
>CAZCRM010000109.1:0-5006 GCA_964501085.1 uncultured Methanosarcinales archaeon
CATCTGTTATCTTTCATATTAACAACAGCCCTGAATCCCCTACGACTAATCAGCAAGGCATTGCACTCAGGACAATAGGTATTTTCATATCTATGCCCCATCACATTCCCAAGATACACGAACTTCATCCCTTCCTCCTTTGCGATATCATAAGCTCTTTCTAAGGTATGAAGGGGAGTGGGATATAGATTGCTCATCTTATACATTGGATGAAATCTGGTAAAATGCATAGGTGTGTTCTCTCCAAGGTTATCATGCACCCATCTCACGAGCTTTTTTATCTCCTCAGGGGAATCGTTCTTCTGTGGTATGATCAAGGTTACTGTCTCCACATGCATCCCTAATTTCTTCGCAAGAGCAGTAGACTCAAGAACTGGGGCAAGTCTTGCTCCACATACTTTTTTATAGAAATCCTCTGAGAATGATTTAATATCTACCCTGAAGGCGTCTAAGTAAGGTGAGATTCTTCTCAGAGCTTCAGGTGTGATATATCCATTGGTAACGTAGACTGTCTTTAACCCTGCCCTTTTCGCTAAGATTGCGCTATCATAGGTATATTCATGCCATATGGCAGGTTCATTATAAGTAAATGCTATGGATTTGCTTCCTGATGCTATGGCATGTTCTACCGCCTGCTGAGGGGATATCTCCATGGTGTATGCCTGCTCTAAGGTGACCTGAGAGATGTTCCAGTTCTGACAGTGCTCGCATCTGAAGTTGCATCCTATGGTGCCGAGAGAATATGAAAGCGTACCAGGAAGGAAATGATAGAGGGGTTTTTTCTCTATCGGGTCAACAGCTTCACTTGATACTGTGCTGTAGATTAAGGTATGGATTTTTCCATCAATATTCTTACGTGTGCCGCATAACCCTGTTTTTCCCTGTGCAATAACGCATCTATGTGCACATACATTGCATCTCACCTTGTTGTCAATCCTCTCAAAAAGAACTCCTTCCTTTATCATACATACAGCTCCGGTCTGGATTCTATCTGTTTTGTGCGTTTCCTTCGCAGTTCGTTTTTGACTCTTTCGTAATACCTCATGACATCTGATGTTAATGAAGGTCCTGTTTCCTCTATTGCTGCCAAGAAATGAGAACGTCTAACCACTCTTGCGTTTATATCCTCTCTCATAGCCAGCCTTCCAGCCTTCTTGCACACTGCAGCAATATCAGCACCTGTGAAATCCTCGGTAAGCTTAACCAACTCCTCAAGATTCACATCATTAGCTAATGGCATGTTCTTGGTTTGAACCCTGAAAATCTCGTATCTTGTGTTTGCATCAGGCACAGGTACAAGAATCATCTCATCAAACCTGCCAGGTCTTAATAAGGCAGGGTCAATGATATCAGGTCTATTAGTAGCACCGATAACCACAACATTGTGAAGCTCCTCAAGCCCATCAAGCTCTGTCAAAAGTTCATTAACTATACGCTCTGTCACATGGGGTTCGCCTGTGCTCCCTCTCACTGGTGCTAAAGCATCTAATTCATCTAAGAATATTATGGCTGGAGCAACCTGACGTGCTTTATTAAACACCGCTGCAATACGCTGTTCAGACTCTCCATACCACTTGGATAGTATATCACTACCTTTGACTGTTATGAAATTTGCATCGCTTTCATTAGCCACAGCTTTAGCGAGCATGGTTTTTCCAGTACCGGGAGGACCATAAAGCAGTATACCTTTGGGAGGCTCTACTCCGAGTTGCTTGAAGGATTCAGGATATTTTAGAGGCCACTCCACCACTTCCTTGAGCAGGCTTTTAACATTCTCAAGTCCGCCAATATCATCCCATGTAATCTTCGGCACTTCAAACAATATCTCACGAAGGGCAGAGGGCTGGATATCCTTCATGACCTCCTCAAAATCAGCACGCAGAATAATCAGTTTATCCAGAATTTCCTTGGGAATTTCCTTCTCATCAAGATCAATCTCAGGAAGCACTCTTCTGAGAGCATGCATCGCTGCTTCCCTGCATAATGCTGCTATATCAGCACCCACATAACCATAGGTACGCTCGCTTAAGTCATCAAGACTAACATCCTCTGCAAGAGGCATTCCTCTGGTATGAATCTGGAATATCTCCTTTCTTCCTTCTCTGTCAGGTACAGGTAGCTCTATCTCTCTGTCAAATCTCCCAGGTCTTCGCAGAGCATTATCCAGAGCTTCTGGACGGTTTGTGGCTCCTATTACAATCACATGCTTCCTTGTTTTCAGCCCATCCATTAGGGATAAGAGCTGAGCAACAACTCTTCTCTCTACTTCTCCTGTGACCTCTGCCCTTTTCGGAGCAATGCTGTCGATTTCGTCGATGAAGATTATAGCTGGAGCATTCTTTTCAGCTTCCTCAAAGGCTTCTCTGAGCTTTTGTTCGCTCTCACCATAATACTTGCTCATGATTTCAGGACCATTGATTGTGATAAAGCAGGCATCGCTTTCATTAGCCACAGCTTTAGCGAGCATAGTTTTTCCAGTGCCGGGTGGACCGTGCAGAAGCACACCTTTTGGAGGGTCTATACCCAGGCGATTAAAAAGTTCAGGATGTTTTAAGGGAAGCTCAACAATCTCCCTAATCTTGATTATAGCTGACTTTATCCCTCCTAAATCTTCGTACATTACCTCTGGTATCTCTTCTTCAGTAAAAGCCTCTGGCATAAGCTCAACATCAGTCATATCAGTAATCTTTACTATGCCTGATGGAATAGTTGAAACCACCTGAAGCTTTATCTCTCCAAGACCGAAAGAAGAGGCTCCAAGGAAGCCATGAAACACGCTCTCGAACATTACATCTCTTCCAAGCGCTTCTTTAGGTCTGCGCACACTTGTGGTTGAGATGATATCTCCTTTCAACACCGTTCTATTATGGAAGATGGCACGGAGCGTTTCACCGGGTGCATAGACATGAATATTCTGGGTTACAGGAGCGAGGGTAACCTTTTTTGCCTCTTTCCATTCAGCTTTCTTAACCTCAACATACTCTCCTAAGCTCGTTTTTGCATTCATGCGTATAAGTCCGTCCATTCTTATGATATCTAACCCTTCATCCTTAGGGTATGCTCTTCCCACCATTGCTGAGGTGGTTCTCCCCCCTCTAATCTCTACCACATCAAAGACGCTCACCCCTATTATATCTCTGAACTTCTCATCTATACGAACTATACCCTTTCCAACATCCCTCTGATCAGCTTCAGCAACCTTTAATCGTATGACTCTCATCCTATTTAATCCTCTGTTTTCTGTTTCATAAACGTTTGCTTTCTCCCAGGTCCAACTGAGATGTATTCTATGCTTACATTCATCAATTTTTCAAGTGTTTCTACATATAACTTTGCATTCTTAGGTAGGTCTTCGTAGCTTTGTATATTAGTTATATCCTCATCCCATCCCTCGATTGTGGTATAAATAGGTTTGCATCTCATGAGGTCTTCAGATAACTCAGGCGGGTAATCTATGGTGGTGTTATCAAGTTCGTATGCTATGCAGAGCTTCAGAGGGTGTAGACCAGAGAGAACATCAAGCTTTGTTAAAGCCATGCATGTATAGCCATTAAGGCTGATGGATTTCTTAACCAAAGGAAGGTCGAACCATCCGCATCTTCGTGGTCTCCCTGTGGTTGTGCCGAATTCTGCTCCTTTCTCACGCATATGCTCTCCAATTTCGTTTTTCTGCTCAGTGGGCAGAGGACCTTCACCCACTCTTGTTATATATGCTTTGACCACTCCTATAACCTTGTTTACCATAGTAGGTCCTATTCCTAAGGAAGCACAAGCATAGCCTGCAATCGTGCTTGAAGATGTGACGAATTTCTGCGTACCATGTATGATATCAAGATGTGAACCCTGTGCACCCTCTGCTAACACCTTCTTCCCTTGCTTTAATGCAAGGTTTATTTCCCTGGATACATCTGTGATATAATGCCTGAGCTTCTTTCCAATCGCTATGTATTCCTCTATTCCTTTTTTTGCAATCTCCGGGTCTCCTCCCATCATTTTTATAATAATCTCTTTCTGGGGCAGAATCTCTTTAAGTCTTATCATGAAGCGCTCTTCTTCGACTATATCTCCTATTCTTATCTCATCTCTCCCGACCTTGTCAATATAAGCGAAGCCTATCCCTCTTCCAGTAGTGCCAATCTTGACCTCACGCTTTTCCTCACGCAGTTTATCTAAAATTATATGGTAGGGCATAATCACGCTGGCTTTAGCATCGATGCCAAGCTTTTTAGGGCTAATCTCAATACCGTTCTCTGAGAGCATGGCAATCTCTTTCATCAGGGTTTTTGGGTTCACCACTGCTCCAGGACCAATAAGCAATCTCGCATTGAAAAATACTCCAGAGGGTATGTTGTGCAGTTTATACTTCTTTCCCTCCACCACAACTGTATGACCTGCGTTATCTCCACCCTGGAATCTTGCGATGATATCATATTCTTTTGCTATTACATCCACGATCTTGCCTTTACCTTCATCTCCAAACTGCGCACCTGTTATTATTGTGAACATTTGTTTGTTAAACACCTCTTTTTATTCTCAATGTTTCTTGTTAGTTAAATCTTAGTGTTATTTTAGCGATAGTTATCAAAAAATTAGTCAGGTATGAAATGATAGAATAATATAATTGGTGTAGTATTTAAAGTGTATTTATGTTATTCAAAAACCTGCTGTGAGCTAAAGCGAACAGCGGCGCATTAAAAGAAAATAAAGAAAATTTATTAACTTTTTTTATCATCAGGCGCCGAGCTTCGCTTGGGTTGGATTAATATATATGAAGTTATGCGGAGAACTATAATGTCAGATTAGAAGAGTGCTGTTTTGATAAGACAATATTCAAGAATAAAAATTATATTAAATTAAATATTCATCTAATTTTAACATGATGATGTTAAGTAATATTTAAATATGATTAATAACGTAAAATTTAACTAAATATTCCCAGTGCTGGGAGATCCATGATAGGATAGGAATAAAAATGTCATGCGTTTATATTAAAAACGGGCATGGAG
>CAZCRM010000110.1:0-4993 GCA_964501085.1 uncultured Methanosarcinales archaeon
TCGGGGGAATGGATGCAGAGCTTGCCTACCTTCTGGGAGGATTTGATAAAGAACTTCTCTTCAGAGGAGGTGTGAAGACCATTGTCAAGTCTCCAGAGAGGCTGATGGAAAATGAAAAAGCTCTGAATGCATATATTGAGGGAGCGGTCAAGGATATATTTACTATGAGCGCCTCAGTAAAACCAGAGGAAATACTTGTCTCAGGTAGAATCTCAAGAGTAAAAGGGGTTATGGAAGAGCTTAAAAACCGTATTGATATAGCACCTGTTAGAAGGCTGGAAGGCTTTGATGTAGAGCATGTGAAGGAAGCTGCTCAGGGTGCTGCGCTCATAGCCAATGGTCTTGCTGGAGGCAGTTTTTCTGAGATTATAGAGGTAATGAGATTAAAAGAGGCAAGAGGTACTTCTCTTGATTATATTCTATTACCAGAAATCAAAGCTCTGAAAGAAACATATGGTATTAAAGACAAAAAGAATTTAGGATATGATGACAAACGCTGAGAAGATGAAGGATATGCTTGTTTCATTATCCAAGAAAAATAAGAATAACATCTTCCTCAAAAACAAGATAGAGATGAAATGTACCTGCGGTCATTCAGAAAGCATAACCTACTATGATTTTCTATCAGGAGGAGAGTTTAGCATAGGTAAGACAACTCAGACCATAAGCCCTTTTATATCAGAGTACATCTATGAGGAAACCATCAACATAACCCCACTCAATCTATCCAAAAAATGTCCTGAATGCAAAAAAGAGATTGTTGTAGTCTTCCCTTTATCACTGGAAGATATATTGTCTATTTTGCAATCCCAGCCAGATGATATGCGAATGTACGGGTGATGATATGGAGGTAATGCAGGCAATCAAAACACGAAGAAGTGTTCGTCAGTTTGAGAGCAGAGATGTAGAAGATGAGGTGATTGAGCAGATTCTTGAGGCTGGGAGATGGGCACCTTCTGGACTCAACAACCAGGCGTGGAGATTCATAGTGGTAAGAAATAAGGATACAAAAGCAAGGCTCTCTGAGCTCACACGTTATGGAGCAATTATCTTAAAAGCCAATGTATTAATAGTGGTTTTTCTTGATAAGGAGCAGATGTACGACTATACCAAAGATGTTCAGTCCATAGGTGCATGCATCCAGAATATGCTACTTGCCATTCATTCCCTTGGTCTCGGCGGAGTGTGGCTGGGTGAGATACTGAAGAACAAAAGCAAGGTCAATGATATCCTGAAAGCTCCTGACTCTTATGAACTGATGGCTGTAATTGCCTTAGGATACCCCACTAAAAAAACAAGGTCTTCTGATAGAAAGGAACTAACAGAACTTGTTTTCCGTGAAAGGTATGGGGAGCGATGGTAATCAGTGCATGCAAGCTTGTAGAGAACTGATAGAAAAAATTGTAAAAAAAGAGATAAATAGCGAGTATGAGCTTAACATAGCAAAAAAAAGGCTAAGCTCAAGATACAGGCTTAAGGCTTTGCCGAGCAACTCCATGATACTCAGAGTTGCAAAACAGAATGAAAAACCCATGCTTGGACTTCTCCAGCTTAAACCAGTGAGAACAATCTCAGGTGTGGCTGTTATCGCTGCCATGACTTCACCAGAACCCTGTCCTCATGGGAGATGTGTTCCATGCCCAGGGGGTCCAGAATCGAAATTTCATTCTCCGCAGAGCTATATGGGTGATGAGCCAGCAGCACGCAGAGCCTTTGAAAACAACTTTGACCCCTACAAACAAGTATCATCACGCCTAAAACAGCTCTCTGAGATAGGGCATCCAGTTGAAAAGGCAGAGCTCATTGTTATGGGTGGTACGTTTACATCCCGAAGCTTATGCTATCAAGAATGGTTTGTGAAGCGTGCCCTTGAAGCCATGAATGATTTTTATGGTAAAGACTGGAGAAAAAAGCAGTATGTCTCAATAGAGGAGGTTCAGTCAGCCAACGAGAAAGCACGTATCAAAAATGTTGGGATTACCATTGAAACCAGACCTGACTGGATTGAGAAGGAGCATATTGATACTCTTCTTGCTCTGGGAACAACAAAGGTGGAGATTGGGGTACAGAGTATATATGATTTCATTCTCATACGTATGCAGAGAGGGCATACAGTCAAGCAGAGTGTGGAGGCAAATATGAGGCTCAGAGACAGCGGACTTAAGGTTGGGTTTCATATGATGCCTGGACTTCCTGGTTCCACACTCGAGTCTGATCTCCGCATGTTTAAAAACCTGTTTGAGGATGAACGCTTTATGCCTGACTATCTCAAGATTTACCCAACAATAGTAACTGAAGGTACAGAGCTTCATGAGATGTGGAAACGAGGTGAGTATAACCCGCTTGAGGTTGAGGAGGCTGTTGAACTGCTTGCTAAGATAAAATCCATGCTACCAAGATGGGTGCGCCTTCAGAGGATTCAGCGCGATATCCCAGCACCCCAGATACTTGCAGGGATAAGAAAAAGCAATATAAGACAGATGGCAAGGCAAAGGCTTGAGGAGATGGGAGGGAGATGCAGGTGTATCAGATGTAGAGAGGTGGGTCATGCAGGCATGAAGCCAGAGAATATCCAGCTTATGGTGGAAACCTACAGGGCATGTAAAGGTGTGGAGCATTTCATCTCTTTCGAGGATGGAGATAAGGAGATACTCATCGGGTTTATAAGATTGCGTTTTCCTTATTTACCTTACAGAGAAGAGCTTGAGGGTGCAGCTCTTGTGAGGGAGCTTCATGTGTATGGTAAAATGGTACCACCCGGCAAAGCTCCTGAGAATACCCAGTGGCAGCACAGGGGGTATGGTGAGGAGCTTTTAACATATGCTGAGGAGATGGCAAGAGAGGAGGGGTATGAGAAGATAGCGGTGACAAGTGGGATAGGGGTGAGGGAGTACTACAGAAGGTTGGGATATCAGCGTGAAGGCGCCTATATGATAAAGAAGATAGCATGAATAACGCTTGTTCGTTCTCCTTAAACAATCATGACTCTTTCTTCTTAATGCAAGCTTTCGCTTCAAAGCGTTTTTAGCAGGATGCTATACTATTAACCATGATCCAGCCTTTTTTCAGGCTTTTAGGGCAGTTGATATCCATACAGATTCATCTCATAACCTTGAGAAATTCAAAAGTGGGTATCCCTTTTTGTTCCATGCCAGCATACCACCTTCTAAGTTCAGTACATTGGTATAGCCAGACTCCACAAGTGTATTCGCTGCGATAGAACTCATACGACCACTCATGCAATAAACAACTATCTTTGCATTTTTATCAGGCAGATTGTCCAGATTTTTCTTTATGCTGTTATATGGAATAAAAAGGTCTGTTCCAGGAATCTCACCCTCATATGGAACATGAACATTGATGAGAATAAAGTTCTTATCTGTCATCATCTTCCTAAGTTCTTCTGGTGAAATATCTCTGTAACCATTTTTATTCTGGAAATTCCAAGTCAGACCAGCGATTATAACTAAGGCTAAAACAAGAATTATTGCTATGTTATACTTCATAATTCTTGACCTCCTATTTTTTTATTTTATATCATATATTTCTACAATTCTACGAGCAGTATATACGATAGCAGCCAGCACTATAACTGATGCGGCGATAATCCCAAAAATATTATACCGTAGCTTTAGTGGTTCTCTTTCAGTCTCCTCTGGTTTGACATCTATAGAGAATATAGAATGAACAATATCATCATTACTCTTGAATTGAACTATAATCTCATAGAGACCTTGTTCTTTAAAAGTATAGTTTGCATGATAATGCCCTATATGTTTGGGATTTCTTTTCATGTCCAGTAGTGTCTTATGAGGTATGTCCTTATGAACCTCTGATAAGTTTTCTTCTGAGGTATGAGGTTCGACTCCTATATGTTCCTGCATGTGTACTATCAATTCATCCACATCAAGATCCCGTAGCATACCACCACTTTCCATGTTCTGGATGTGAAGCTCCATGTGTACTGGTGTGTTTACAACCAGTCTGTCTGGGAAGGTTGAAAGCACTATAGTATAGTTTCCTTCTATATTTGTCTGAATTAAAGCTGCTGAAGGCATTATCAGAACGACAAACAACAAGATCATAAGACCATATTTCATTATTCCTCTCTTTTTTATTGTAACTTTAATTGGAATAAAAAATATAATAATTCCTACAAACATTAAAATTATTGAAAGGAGATTCTGTCCTGCCACCAACCTCTCAGTTCCTATTGCAAAGAAGACAACACCTCCCATCTTGGAGAATAGCATTATTCTTTTGAATGTTGTTTCATCGAGTTTCATAATTATTTTATAGGATGCATTTTTATTTTTAGATCACACATTTTCTTAACCTCTTCCACATCAGCCTCTGATTCCTCGATACTATTGTTCTGGCGCATATTCTCATAGATTTGTTTTGCAATGCTGGTTCTCAGAAGCACAGTATTGTATCCATCTTTGGATCCAATACCCCCTATTGAAACATCAGAATATATACCACTGAAATCCTGACATATCAAACATCCTTCATATACATAGGGGTCAAGCTCTTTTATGGGATATTCATGAACTCTACCATCTTCCATTACCTCCATTTCAAGGGCTTCTTCTCTATCAAGAGTAATTAAGAGTTTACCCCTTCTGACATCCACTTTTCTGATTTTTTCCACTTTTATTCCTTTACTTCCAAGAAAATCTTCATACAGGCTCTTATATGTGAAATTCTCAGTACAGAATAATCCAATTCTCAGTTTAACAAGAGATGTTAGAGCTGGAACTGTGTTGGTAAGAGTCTTCAATCCTTCAATCTGGCAAGGAGTTCCTACAACTGCAATACCTTTCTTTGAGTGCATGCTTGCTTCAGAAAGAATTGAGAGCACCTTTGCATGGGTATACTTACTTCCAGATGCTTTCAGGATTTCTTCCTTTGAAGTTGCCACTTTGAGAACTGGTCTCCACTTTTCGTCTCTATCTACCACGATACAGGTATCAATTATACCCATATCCAT
>CAZCRM010000111.1:0-4980 GCA_964501085.1 uncultured Methanosarcinales archaeon
CAAAGAACCTTTCAACTTCAAGGGATTCTGCTAATCCAAGCAGGAAGGGGCGGTAGCCGACATCGTGGACTTTGCCTTTGATGATTATCTTGAGTTTCATGTTCATTGATTTTTCTCTGTTTGTTAAATAGATTTCGATTGTTTTGGTATTGAATCTGGAATCTGGAACAGCAAACAGATGGATACTTACGCATGAATTGGAAGAGGGTTGATAGCTTTACTTGACATTCCCACCTTAATTCGAATGGAAGTATATGAAGAGCTGAGCTTCATCCAGTTTCTATGGAACTGGATACATAGAAGATAAATTACCTATTGTATCAGAGAAAAAGAGAAGAAGCTTCATAGCATTGGACAATTGTTAAAGCAAATAAAAAGAGGTACTATATTCTGCTGTAGATGTTTATAGAAATGAGCTAGTTCTGATGAGAGTATATGAACCCTATCAAAAACTGGAATCTATTCTGCAAACTGTTTATTACTCTACTATAACCAACTGAGATGGAAACTATGCTAAAGTGGACAGGTCTTTTTCTGGCAATAGTAGAATTAATCTGAAAAACAAAGTTATATTGTTACTCTCTTAGTTTTTGAAGAGGATTATTATCATCAAAGCAATGAGAGCTAACAGTATATCAAAACCTGGAGTTATTACAGTGGGTGTGGGTGATACGCCTGCTGTTTCAGATGTGGATGGAGTAGTATAGGGATTGTTGTTTGAGTTAGCATTGTTTGAATTACCATTGCTTGAGGTTTGAACTGGGACAGGGGTGATTTCACTTGGGTTAACTACTGTGATGTTTAAGGTATCAGAGAGTATCTTGGAGCGGATTATCCCTCTGTACTCAACCTCTGTGTAGTTAGCGATAGCAGGAGGCAACTGAATCTCACCCTCTTTATCCATTCTGATAACATAGCTGAAATTCAGGGGTTTATTTACTTCCAGAAATTCAGTAAGTGAGGTGTTACCCCTCACAAAGCTTACCCCTTTGGGAATAACGTCTTTGACCGATACCCTTGTTGGTATATTCCCTACATTATTCACACTCACAGTAACAGTCACATCCTCACCTATACTTACAACAGACTTATCCACACTTTTATTCAGGATGATTTTAGGTCCATTCACGATAACCTTTGGAGGTGAAGAAGTGGCATTGTATTTCTTATTATTGACCGTGAACTGAGCGGTTGCTGCTGGAAGGGTAAAACCATCAAGGTTTGTTTCAAGGGGTTTGATGGAATACGTGGTACTCCACTCCTGTCCTGGTTCAAGCTTTGGAATAGACCAGTTTAAGGAGGTGTTTGTCAGTAGTTCAAAATGCTCATCCATGCTATCATTGACATGAATATTGTATGCATCAAACATACCACCATTCGCCACGCTAACTCTTACAAATATGGTGTCTGTGAGATAAATGCGATCCTTGCTTACTGCTTTGCTGACTGTGAAATAATTCTGTTTTGGAGAAACCGTTACAGATAATGAATCGTTAGCATTGTACTCAAGCTCCTTCACATCAAAACCCTTTGCTTCAGCTTTAAGCATGTATGTTTTCTCATCAATAAGTTCTGGTACAAGCAGTATAACCTCGTAGCTCTCGCTTTTACCTTTCTCCAGCTTATAATAGTACTGGTGGAGCTGATCTGTACTCCCACCTCTGAGTTTTAACCCATCTATATCCAGATTCACATCCACATTCTTTGCAAAGGCATCTCCCGTATTTTTAACCTCAACCTTGGCGGTAATCACATGGTCATCATAGGAGGTGTATGATGTCTTATCAGTTGAAACAGTAACCTCAAGCTTGGGTTTTCCCCTCAATTGTATGGATATTTTAACCCATGGGTCATAATACTCATATACCCACTCCCTAGCATTACCTGGCATGAACTCGGTTGCAGATACCTTGACCTCATAATCAGGATCAATGTATGGGTCACTTTGCTCTGTCATGATGATCTCCTTGATTAGCTTGCTACCTTTATAGATATCAAGAACAACCATGGGATCAACATTATATTCAGGAACGATGTTTCCGTTGATGTCCTTTACCCCAGGGACAGGAGAGGTAAATTGCACTGCCTTGACCTTATACTCCCCATTGGTGAGCTCTCCATTCATGTGAAGGGTTCCTGTCACCGCAGGAGCCCATTCTATGTCCTCTGGGCTGAACACAGTTGCAGAGGAAACACTTGCTGAAAGGAAAAGCATGATTATAATTACCGAATACCTATACATATGATTATGATAATAATAATAATACGTATATTTCACTATTGTGGTTGATATCCAGATATTCAATCCTGAAATTATTAAATGAAGATAAGTTATCGTAAAGTATAAGGAAGGAAATTAGCAAAGTCAATCTTGTTTTAGTCATTAAACGGAAAATAAAAGGAGGAACTAACAATGGAATGGAAACAGTGGTCAGATAAGCTAAAAGAAGTCTTGGGGCTTGAGAGTAGTCCTGTGGCGATTACCTATACCAATACCCCACCAGAGGTTCAATCCAGAAAACAGTGGGCGTGTGGTGCACTTAAAAAAGCAGCCCTTGGAGAAGTAATATGTCTTGGCGCTGAGAATTCCTCTTGCCCTGGTGGAAGCTGGCACCTTGGCTTGAAACCTCCAGAGGATATGCTAAGAATTACAAAATTCCTCGTTGATGGGGAAAAACTGTTCTCAAGTCCAGCAGCAGTGTACAGGATGAACAGCTCCACAAAAGCAAAGCCACCTTCTGGCATGAGATATGTAGTATTCTCGCCTCTCGAAAAAGCAGAACTCTGCCCTGATGTTGTGGTGTTTGTCTGTAACCCAGAGCAGGCATCCCGCCTCGTGAACCTTGCCTGCTACCTTGATGGTACAGCACTTGAATGTGAGCCTTCAGGCTCGTTATGCATGTCAGCCATCGCATATCCCATTACCACAAACAAAGTGAACATCACTTTTGGAGATATTACAGCAAGAAAGCTTCAGCAATACGATAAAAATGTTGTGTTTGTAAGCATACCCTACACAGAGATGCGAAACATTATATATAGCCTTGACAAATGCAGTGCTGGGACAGCAGAGGTAGACAGAGAAGCGTTTAAAGAAATATTAAAAAGAAGTTGATTTTATTATTTTACCTGTTTGCTCCTTTAAGGAGTGCCTTAGAGCTCAAAACCTTAAACCTATTATACAACAAAAACATTGAGGTGAAAAATCGGCAATCGGCAATTCCTCTCAACTCTAAAGAGGTTGAGTTTCCTTATCACATAGTATATGAAAGTCTCTCTTTACTGCAGCATTCTTCTCTTTGTTAGAAAGATTTACCATAGCTCAAAACAGCTTAACGAGGTATTTAGTTATTTCAAAAATCTCACATCATAAAACATATAGACATAAAAAAGCAAAGGTATAGAAGCAAGCTGCGCCGCCACTGAGAATACAATAAGGAAGGGAATCGAGATATCATAGAGAATTCCCATTAATGCACTGCCTACGAACCAGAATATCCCATAGGCTGTATTTAAAATCCCGTATGCTGATCCACGTATATCAATCGAAACCATGCCTGCAATAGCAGCCTTCATAATGGATTCCCCTACCCCCATACCCACACTCCATAAAACCATTCCCAGAAGAGCGAAATAAAACCCTCCCAAGAAAACTAACGGGACAAAAATCGAAGAAACCATAGTAGTAACAATCAGGATAGAAATACCTACCCGGTCGAATAAACGCCCAAATAAAAGTGCAGCGAGTGCATCAACTCCCATGGCAATGGCATAAAAAACAGGAATCCAGTTATCCGGGACTACTGAGGCTTTTTTAAAATGATAGGCAATCAGGGGAAAATCAACATATCCCATAGCAATCAATGCAACTGCAGTAAGATAAACCCAGAATACCTTTGGAATACCTTTGCCTTGCACTCTGACTATAGCTGTTTCGAAATCACGTGGCTGAGGATAGAGTTGTCTTGCTACCATGAGGACGCTTAATGCCAGGAGTGCTGGAGCAAGCAGAATACCGAAGCTTGTTCTATAACCTCCCCCAAAATAAAGAATGAGTGCAACGATGAGTGGGCCAAGCATAGCACCTACCTGATCAAGTGCCTCATGTAAACCGAATACCCAGCCTCGTCCCATTTTAACGGTAGCATACGAAAGCATAGCATCCCTCGGTGGTGTGCGAATCGCTTTTCCCAGTCTCTCTGCAATTAGAAGAAGAACTGCAATATCCCATTTGCTTGCGAGTGCGAGTAGAGGAACTGCGAGAAGATTTATCCCGTATCCCACAATTGTTATTGTCCAGTATTTTCTTGTTCGGTCACTAATATGGCCAGACACAAGGCGAAGGCTATAGCCAATCAACTCTCCAAAACCCGCCACAAATCCCACAACAGTTCCACTTGCTCCAAGGAAAGCAAGAAAAGGACCTGTGATGCTTCTAGCTCCTTCATATGTTGTATCTGCAAGGAGGCTCACCACACCAAGTAAAACTACAAATTTAAGCGCTGTACCTTTAGAAATATCCTTTTCTCTACATGGTTCCATTTATATTCTCCATATCCGTTCTCATTGTTTAAATCCACGGGTCAACAATAGGCATAATGTACCAATTAAAAAACTCCCTTTGAATTTCTCTTTCATCAACTTTGTTGTCAGGTTGAAACTTGAGATGAAAAACAACCGCATGCTACCAAAACTATAGCCTGACTACCCCTTCAGTTAGACACATAATCCAGGTGCCTTTAAATACTCATACATAAATCATTTGAACAACTTTAAAACCGAGCGAGGCGCATGATGAACTAAAATCATAACGCATATTATAGTTAAAGATATAGGGATTCTTCTATAATCAATCGGGGATAGGTAGAGTGTTAAGTTCATTTTCTTTCCAGCCATGTTCTGCTTCTAGCATTCCTCTCACTACAATATAATGCCACGATATGTGTGGATTTGCCTGTATGGAGTGTTCGTATGGTGTTC
>CAZCRM010000112.1:0-4957 GCA_964501085.1 uncultured Methanosarcinales archaeon
TTAAAGCATCAGCTATGGTAATTATCATCTTGATAATATTTTCTATTACTGGAGTGTATTTTATGACCCAACCAATGATCATGAGGACTATTTAAGGTTAAAAGGAGATGGTGATTTATATGGAATATGAACAGTATAACAAGTGAGATGAGATGTATGGAAGCAGATACACCAAGAATAGAAGAATATCTTGAATCTATATATAAGCTTCAGCAGATTCAGCATCCTGTGAGCACATCAAGGCTTGCTGAGTATCTGAAGCTATCACCACCTTCAGTCTCAGAGATGGTGAAAAAATTAGCAAAGAAAGGTCTGGTTTATTATTCTGGAAGAGGTGTATGTTTAACCAAGGAAGGTAGCATCATAGCAAAAAGGGTTATTCGAAGACACCGTCTTTCTGAGCGTCTGCTTACTGATCTCTTAGGTTTTAGATGGGATAAGGTGCATGAGGAAGCGTGCAGACTTGAACATGCTCTGAGTGCTGAGATGGAGGAACGTATTGCAGAGAGCTTAGGACATCCTAAAACCTGTCCTCATGGCTATCCCATACCTGATAAGAATGGAAATATCATAAAAGAGAAGGTAAGATCACTTTCAGAACTAAAACCCTCTGAGAAAGGTATTATTGTAAGCGTGTATGAGGAAGACCCTGAGATGCTCCAGTACCTTGCATCCTTGGGGTTACTACCCAATGTATGCATTAAAGTGGAAGAGGTCATGCCTTTTGGAGGCCCTATCATGATAAGTGTCTCTGGCTCAAGATATGCCATTGGAAGAGAAATAGCCTCTAAGATTAAGGTGAAATAATAAAGGTGCTTTTACTTTAAAAATGATTTCATTCTTCTTTATCTGATAGTTAAATCGCATACAATGGCACTATAATCCTTTTTCCAGTCTTATTCTTAATATACCTCAACATCACATACACCTCTCTAATGTTCTGCCTGTGAACACAGCATCAGGCTTACCAGCAGCATGCACACTACCATTTTTCAGTATCACCTATCCTATCGCCAAGGAAGTCCATGGTTTTGGAGGAATTGACGGAAATTTTATATCTTTGGCTATACCCATTCTACAATGGGTTGGAGTGGCTATATTAAAGTAAAGAGTTCCAACCTGATGAGGGGTATGGTCAGCTATCCTGATGGCTCATCCCGCTGGGCAGCACCCATCTTGCTGAGAGCAAGCTCATGCCTTCAGTCATGAGTGGTGACATATCATCCATGATGAGATTTAAATCTGAATATTACTAACAAGGAGAGAGTGCCTTCTGGAAAAACCCATAATGTCATCAATATCATCTCACTGCCGGTTATCCTTTTAAGCTTGTATTTGCTTTCCAGTCGCTACCATGTCCTAAATCAATATATGAACCTAAGAATCATCTCAGTTTTCACAGCATCCTATCTTTTCGGTACGTTCTTCCTCAGCCCTGATCTGGATATTGAGAGTTCATCCTATGAGAGATGGGGAATCCTGAGATTTCTGTGGTGGCCATATAAGGTACTGTTCAAACACCGTGGAATCTCTCACCACCCTGTATTTGGTCCACTCACAATATTAGCCAACCTCGCGCTAATATCTATTCCCCTGCTATGGCTTGCTGGTATCAGTATAAGCTCGCTTCCACATGATATCACTGCTGCAGTAGTGCTTGGCATAATAATATCAAATGAGATTCATATAGTGGTGGATAAGATAGTATCTGAATTATAAAAAACTAACACCCTTTTGCCAGCACTCTAACGATATCACTTGCACTCAGTATACCTACAGGTCTCTGAGACGCCCCAACACCTCTCTCTGATAGCACCAGCAGTCTATGAATATGCTTCTTCATCATGATTTTTGCAGCCTCGCCAAGGGTTGAGGTTGGTTTCACTGATTCTATGCGACTGCTCATTATGGATTCCGCAGGCATATTCTCCCAGTTTTCCTTTCCAATCACCTTCAGTAGATCCATTTCAGAGATTATACCCACTGCCTCCCCATCAGGACTGATAATGGTAACTGCTGAAACCCCCTGTTTACTCAGCAAGGTGGCAACCTCCTTGACAGTGGCATCCATGGGTGCGGTTACCACCCCTCTGGTCATCACATCTCTCAATAATTTTTTATCCAGTTTCAAGAAACATCCCTCTATACCATATATGATTCCAATGGTTAAATAATTAATTGATAACGATTAATAATAACCAATAATTAATAATAGCAGGGGAGTTACTTTACTATATGGAGCATAATCGGTATCTTTATTAGATGTGGTGATGTTGTGAGAACAGGTGAGGATCATGAAAGAACAGGTGGAAGTGCGTTCATTAAAAGAAGGAAAGTATGTTCTGATAGACAACGAACCCTGTGTTATCAAAAGCATAACCCATTCAAAAACAGGAAAACATGGGGCTGCAAAATCCAGAATCGATGCCATCGGTATCTTCGATGGTACCAAACGCTCCATTGTGGCTCCTGTAACAGATAAGATATACGTTCCTGTGGTGGAGAGAAAATCTGGACAGGTTATATCGGTTTCTGGAGATGTTGCCCAGATAATGGATATGTCAGATTACTCAACCATAGAACTCAAGATTCCAGATGAACTCAAGGATAAAATACAGCCTGGTAAAGAAATAACCTATCTAACCTCTATGGGGAAAATGAAAATTGACATGCGAACATAGAACTTTTGCTGATGCCTGCTCAAGTTATAATAAAGCTAAATATGTAATCTGTGGTGTGCCCTTTGACGGCACATCATGCTTCAGAAAAGGGAGCAGATTAGCACCACATGCCATAAGAGAAGCTTCATACAATTTTGAAACCTATAATTATTTATTCGATGTTGATCTTGAAGATATAGATATTCATGATTTTGGAGATTTGAAGGTAGCTGAGAAGGTTGACCTCACAATAGAGATGATCTCAACCCATGCTGAGACGTTTGTTAAAGATAACAAAATCCCTGTGATGCTTGGTGGTGAGCATTCTCTCACCCTTCCTTTTGTAAGAGCTTGCAAGAAGAAATATCCTGAGCTTGGGGTATTGGTTCTTGATGCACACCTTGACCTCAGGGAAGAGTATGAGGGTGAGCGGAACAGTCATGCATGTATCTCAAGGCATATAATAGAAGAAATAGAAAAAACAGAAAGATATGCTGTTATAGGTATAAGGAGCGGAACTCGGGAGGAATATGAATTTGTTAAGAAAAATAACATAAAGATGTATTCTGCAGATGAGGTTTATCGTAATGGTATAGAGAGTGTGATGCAGGAGATTCGTAGCTATATTGGTAGGGAGGTTTATCTATCCATTGACATGGATGTTATTGACCCAGCCTTCGCCCCTGCAGTGGGTTCACCAGAACCCTATGGATTAACTCCTCGTCAGGTAAGGGAGGTAATCTCCTGTCTGGCACCAAATATCGTGGGATTTGATCTGGTTGAAATTGCCCCTGAATATGATTCAGGCGGAACTGCCCTGCTCGGTGCACGTCTTGTTAGAGATTTTTTAGCAGCAAGCGCATCTTTTTATGTTCACACATCTCCTCCTGCTTGAGATAAGCAAAAGTGATTAAAACATTAACAAGATTAATTTCATAATTTCATGCGCATCGCTACGCTCGGAAAGTTTTATGGATATAAGTATAACGAAGGTTTTAAATTAGAGTATGACTTATACTTTCTGTCTAATTTAATATGAAGGAGCTGAGATATGGGATTGTTAGGTAATATTCTAAGAAAGAAAAAAATAACCTCTGATTCTTTAACGAAGATTAATGTTAATATTCCTTCACAGAATGACATAACTCAGACTGATAGATATTCCGAAATCATTCAGTGTTTTGATAAAGCTCTAAAAATAAATCCTGAGTCTGTGGAGGCATGGAACAACAAAGGACTTGCTCTGGCACAGCTTAGAAGGTTTGCTGAAGCTGTGAAGTGTTTTGATAAAGCTCTCAGGATTAAACCTGATGATATCAATGTTTTGTACAATAAGGCGAGAGTATTGGCACAGCTTGGAAGGTTTACAGAAGCTATAGAATACTTTGATAAGATACTAGAGAAAAAACCACAGGATGCAGATGTGTGGTGCAGTAAAGGGGATGTGCTGTTTGAGATGGGTAAATTAGAAGAGGCACTTCTTTCCTACTATATCTCCCTTGATATAAACCCAAAGAATGCAATGGTCTGGAACAATATGGGACAGGCACTTGTAAAACTTCATCGTTATCATGAAGCTATAAAAGCATATGATAAAGCCCTTGAAATCGATCCTGAAAACGAAAAAATCTGGAACAATAAAGGGATTGCCATTGCAAATATCAAGGATATGGGTGAGAGTGAAGAAGGGCTTTTCATTTCTGATAAGTCAGAAGAATCAGATAGAGTTGCTGGAGAGCTCGAGGTTAACCCATCTGAAATCCCCCAGAAATCAAAAGAATATCTAATGCAGGGAAATACCATGTATTCCATGAGGAAATACAAGGAAGCTGTGGAAGCTTTTGATAAGTCTATACAGGAATATCCAAAAAACAGTACTGCTTGGAACAATAAAGGGCTGGTTCTTGTTAAGTTAGGTAGAGTTCAGGAAGCTATAAAATGTTATAATAAAGCTCTAGAAATAAATCCTAAGGATGAGGTGGTGCTTAACAATAAAGGTTCTGCTCTATACAAGATGGGAAGAATCAGAGAGGCTTTCAAGTGTTATCAATCAGCCTTTGAGTTGAACCCAGAGAATAAAACCTCAATACGTGGTATGGAGATATGCCTGAAATCCTTGAAAAAGTAGTTTAGAAACCTTAACTCTTCCATTTTTAGGGAATACCCCTAATATGGAATAATGAATGAGTGGATTAGGAGATGGCTTGAGGAGCAGAGGAGAAGAGGTGTGAAATGCCTGGAAGTCAGCCACTCCATGACTGAAGTCAGGAGCTTGCTCTCGGCAATTACTGGACGCC
>CAZCRM010000113.1:0-4951 GCA_964501085.1 uncultured Methanosarcinales archaeon
CCTTTTATGCTTATAAAGTTAGCCTCACTCTCTGTAGCAACAGCTTTGGCAAGCAGGGTTTTTCCAGTGCCAGGAGGACCAAAAAGCAGAATACCTTTTGGAGGGGGTGTGTTGATTGCCTCGAAAACTTCAGGGTATTTGAGTGGCCATTCCACAGCCTCTATGAGCTCTTGCTTTGCCGATTCAAGTCCACCTATATCACTCCATCTCACCTGAGGAACCTCAATATACACCTCTCTCATTGCAGAGGGCTCAACACTGCGAAATGCCTCATAGAAATCATTTTTGGTCACCTGAAGCTTTTCTATAATCTCAGGAGGTATCTCCTCCTTGATCTTTGGCATGATGAGACGAACTGCATGCATTGCAGCCTCTTTACATAGTGTAGCGAGGTCAGCCCCAACAAACCCATGGGTGATATCAGCGATCTCACTCAGACCCTTTCCATCTGCCATATCCTCTGCAAGGGGCATTCCACGGGTATGAATCTGAAGTATTTCCAATCTTCCCAGCCTGTCAGGTATGCCAATCTCGATTTCACGATCAAACCTGCCCCCCCTGCGAAGGGCAGGGTCTACTGCATTGATTCTGTTGGTGGCTGCAATCACAATCACCTGTCCACGAGCTTTAAGACCATCCATTAACGATAATAGTTGAGCAACAACTCTTCTCTCAACCTCACCTGTAACCTCCTCTCTTCTCGGAGCTATGCTATCAATTTCATCGATAAAAATCACTGTTGGAGCTGTTTTTTCTGCCTCTTCAAAAATTTCTCTGATTTGCTTCTCGCTTTCTCCATAATATTTACTCATTATTTCAGGACCACTTATTGAAACAAAATTTGCATCGGTCTCACTTGCCACAGCTTTTGCTATCATGGTTTTACCAGTGCCAGGAGGACCATGCAGAAGCACACCTTTTGGAGGGTCTATACCAAGCTTCTCGAAGAGTTCTGGAAAGCGAAGAGGAAGTTCTATCATCTCCCTGATTAAGCTAATCTCACGTTTTAATCCACCAATGTCCTCATAGGTAACATAGGTAGGGCGTACCTCAAGCTCATCTATAACCTGGTCTTTCACAACGATGCTGGTATCCCTTGTTACTACAGTAACTCCAGTTGGACGGGTAGAAATCACCATGAAGGATAATGGATTACTCACAGTCTCTATCCTGAGACGCTGTCCTTTCATCACAGGTCTTCCCTCAAGAACCCTATGTAAGTACTGAGGACCTCCCACAAGACGCACCCTCTGCGTGGGTGCAAGCACCACTCTCACTGCTGGAGAGACCTCAGCCTTCTGCACATAAACATTATCATCAATGCCCACACGGGCATTGAATCGTATATTCCCGTCTATCCTAATAATTCCAAGTCCCTCTTCCTCAGGATACCCAGCTCTGGCAATAGCACACGTCTTCTCCTTACCCACCACCAGGATAATATCTCCACTTGAGATGCCCAGTTTTTCCATCAAACGTCTATCAATTCGTGCAATATCCCTCCCAGCATCTCTGTGATGGGCTTCAGCCACACGTAGTGTTATCCTCTCATTCATGCTACTGGTAAATGATGCTCTCAGATATTTTTTGGTACTTCTCAAGCTCTCTCTTGGAATGGGGCTTTAACTTCTTCATAGCATCCTTGAGATGATGATAACCAATCTTTAGCTCTTTGACAGACTCTTCATCAGTGGCTTTTCCTGAACGTACATATTCCCGTATGGCAAGTATGGTTGCCTCATTGCACATTGCAGCGATATCCGCACCAGTGAAACTTTCGGTTTCATTGGCAAGGGTCTCAAGATCCACATCACTGTCAAGAGGTCTCCCAGCCAAATGTATCTTGAGTATCTCATATCTCGCCTTCTTGTCAGGAGGTGGTACATGAATCAGTCTGTCAAGCCTGCCAGGTCTTAATAATGCTGGGTCTATAATATCAGGCCTATTGGTGGCTGCGATAACGATAACATTATGCAGTTCCTCAAGACCGTCTAATTCAGAGAGCATCTGACTCACCACTCTCTCTGATACACGGGAATCAGAACCAGTTCCCCTTGCAGGAGCTATGGAATCAATCTCATCAAAGAAGATGATACAGGGTGCTGACTGTTTTGCTTTTCTGAAGGTCTCACGAACCGCTTTCTCACTCTCACCCACCCATTTGCTCAGAAGCTCAGGACCTTTTATGCTTATAAAGTTAGCCTCACTCTCTGTAGCAACAGCTTTGGCAAGCAAGGTTTTTCCAGTGCCAGGAGGACCAAAAAGCAATATACCTTTTGGAGGCTTGGCTTTGGCATGCTTGAAGAGCGCAGGATACTTCATGGGCCATTCTACAGCTTCCATGAGTTCCTGTTTTGCATCCTCAAGTCCACCTATTTCATTCCAATGAACATTTGGGGATTCAATGAACACCTCTCTAAGAGCAGAGGGTGCCATATCTCTCAGAGCATTGTTGAAATCCTCTGACGTGACCTCCAACTTGTTGAGAATCTCTGCAGGTATGATCTCGACCTCAAGATCAATCTCTGGAAGCACTCTTCTTATTGAACACATGGCAGCTTCTCTTGTCAGAGCTGCGAGATCTGCACCCACAAACCCATGAGTGAGGTCAGCAAGTTTTTCAAGATTAACATCATCAGCAAGAGGCATTCCCCGGGTATGAATCTGCAGAATCTCAAGTCTTGCTTTTCTATCTGGTACGCCTATCTCGATCTCACGATCAAATCTTCCAGGGCGACGAAGAGCTGGGTCGATGGCGTTGGGTCTATTTGTGGCACCTATCACCACCACCTTACCCCTTGTCATGAGCCCATCCATTAACGATAATAGTTGAGCAACAACTCTGCGCTCAACCTCTCCTGTAACCTCCTCCCTCTTGGGAGCAATGCTGTCTATCTCATCAATGAGTATGATGCTGGGAGCATTCTCCTCTGCCTGCTTGAAGATCTCTCTGAGCCTTTCCTCACTTTCCCCATAGAATTTGCTCATGATTTCGGGTCCACTTATGGAAAGAAAATTGGCATTTGTCTCAGAAGCAAGAGCTTTGGCAAGTAAGGTCTTACCAGTGCCAGGAGGGCCATGCAAAAGAACACCTTTGGGCGCTTCCACACCCAAGCGCTCAAAGATCTCAGGATGGCGAAGAGGAAGTTCTATCATCTCTCTTACCTTTCTCACCTCCTCCCCAAGCCCGCCTATATCTTCGTACGAAACCCTTGGTATGGTGGGTATTTCTTTTGCAGGTCTGTCGCTGATCTCTATCTTGGTACTGGCACTTATTATCACAGAATACATCACAGGTTTGGTATGTACTACAGTGAGATCAACACGACGACCCATAATATTAAGTTCAATCACATCCCCCTTAGATACCACCCTGCCCTCAAGATTGTGGGCAAGATATGCCTCTCCTCCCTGAATCCTTAAGGGTTGGAGAGGGGCAAACAGAACCTTCTCAGCAGGAGCGGTTTGTACCTTGCGTATCCTGACTTTGTCGTCGATACCTACACCAGCGTTTCGTCTCACCATTCCATCAATGCGTATCAATCCTGTTCTGGTATCCTCAGGATAGCCAGGCCATACCAAAGCTGCAGTTTTCTTCGTACCCTCAATACCTACAACATCTCCAGTTTGCAATCCAAGTTCGTAGGCAACCTCAGGGTCTATACGTGCGATACCCCTGCCTACATCATGAGGTTTGGCTTCCGCAACCCTCAGGATTACAGTTCTGTTTTTTTTATACATAACTTTATTCGATTTTTATTGTCTTTCCTTTTGGCTTAATGGGTTCTTTGAGCTTTAGTGTCACCTCTAATACCCCGTTGTTGTACTTCCCTGTTGCACTGTCTGGGTCAACAGAGCATGGTGTTTTTATCTTTTTATAGTATTTCCTATCATAACTCTCAGCACTGATTATAACCTCATTCTCGGTGGCGTTTACTTCAATGTCCTTCTTCTCAACTCCAGGCATCTCAGCAGTTATCTTAAGCTCGTTGCTCTTCTCGTCCACTATGGAGCTGGTGAATGGCTCTCTCACATTTTCTTTTTCTCCTGCTCTAACATTCCCAAAGTGCTCTACATGGGGTATGCCATCCGGACCTACCTGAACACTGAAACCATAAACCAGTGGTTCATTACTTAGTGAACGCATCATCTGGTTTATGGCATGGTTCAGTTCTTCTATCATCCTTTCGACCTCGTCAAATCCCCATTTATCATGTCTTCTATGTCCTCTGAACATACTATCACCTCTATTACCCTATACTATAACTGTCTTTCTCCTTCTTTATTAGTTGCTTTAATTTCATTCTTTGCAGGTACTCCTCAAGCACATACTCAGGTATCTCAAGCTGCATGGAGAGATCACGCTTCGTCATTGGTCCCTTCAGCAGCATATAGAAGATTTCGGCTTCAATGGAATCCTCTGCAACACGCTCTATGATGTGCATGCACTGTCTCATGATCTCAGTGATGTTTGCCTGCACCTCCTGGTATTCCTGTAATATCTGCTTCCTGCGCTCAAGATGCTTCTGTATCATTGCATAGAGGGTCTTCAGATCCGCTGAGGTGGTCTTGTTATGGTCTGTATCTGGGGTGCAGATAGTGGTTACTTGGGTTTCAAAGGCATAGGGTGAGACGAACACCTCTAATCTGAGGTTGTCTGTAATGTGGAAGTATTTACGCCTCTGATCATCCACAATGGCTTCGATGAGACCTGCTTTCTCCAGCAATCCCAAATGACCGAGGATCGCCTTTGCCCCTACATCCAGCCTGTCTGCTATCTCGCTCATGTAGCATGGTCTGCTTGCCAGAAGCTGCAGGATTTTTCTGCGATTCTGGTTCCCCAGTATGTCTAATAGCTGTTCTGACTCCATATTTACCTTGAGTTAGTGGCTTGAGGTTACTAACCTTAGGTTAGTAGTACTACTATATATAATTTGCGCACATTTCAACT
>CAZCRM010000114.1:0-4918 GCA_964501085.1 uncultured Methanosarcinales archaeon
GTATGACTATTTCTGCCCTCTTCCTCAAACTAGGCTTTTAGGATATATGAAATTATTTCCTCTTCCTCGGGTATTATTCTTTGGCTTCTCTGAAGCAGTGTTACCTCTGTTCCAAGATGTGCAAACATCTGAGCAAACTCAAGCCCAAGAGTTCTTCCGCCTATAACAAGCATGGATTCAGGAAGCTTAGGTAGTTCCATGACTTCAACATTGGTAAGGTAATCAACTTTATCAATTCCTTCTATTGGAGGGATATAGGGTGATGAGCCAGTGGCTATTATGAACTTATCAGCTTTTAAGTAATTTCCATTCACCTTTACCTCATTATTTGAGATAAAAACTGCTTTACCTTTAATAAGAGTGATTCCAAGAGCATTAATTACCTCTTCATACTTACCCTTTCTCAACTTTTCTACAATATCCCTTTTCTCATTGATTATGGCTGGGAAATCAATAGAAGAAATTACTTCTAAACCTTTATACCCATGATTCTTATAGTAATTAATCTCCCCTACCTTAAGTAGAAACTTGCTTGGAACACAACCCACGTTTACGCAGGTACCACCTATGGTAGCTTTCTCAATCATCGCCACCTTTGCTCCCAACTCTATAGCCTTTATGGCAGCACCAAACGATGCAGAACCACTGCCTAAGATTATCAAATCATATTTCATGGTTTTACCTCACTATCTATTCTATAATGTAAGCTTTATACGGTTTTGGTACAGCTTTTACTATTTCTTCCTTTTCTATTATATTAGGGTCATACCACACAACAGCAGAAGCCTTTTCATAGCTTACATCTGCCTTAATTATTCCATGCTTCTTAACCAAGCTATTCTCCACGATTTCAGCACAGCTTGGGCATGTCATACCCTCTATACTCAGGGTTAGCTGTTTTACATTTTCAGAAGCATGTTTGGTAGGTGCTTGAAAAAACATGGGTGCAAGAGCAGGCACAAGTGCATAGAGCAGTAGCACAAGAATGATCACATAAGTAGCCAGTACCGTTGCTATAAACCGTTTTTTATCAATACTGCATTCATCCTTGCATCTTCTAAAATAACGCCAGCTTGCTGTAATCATAAAAATAACGCCAAGAGCAATGAAATATGGTCTATACTGGGTTAAAGTTAAAGCAACAGATACTCCAACGCCAAGAAGCACAAGAGCAAGAGCACCCACACAGCATAACGAGGAGAGTATAGCTCCTTTCATGCCTATAGCTGTAGCTTTTTTCATATTCTCCTTGGTGCGCATACGATAGCATTTGCTTTACATACCCTATTACAACTACCATCTCCTACACAGTTACCAGGATTTACAGGGAAAGAGAACTTTCTGCCATTGGATTCCCTAAGCTCATAAACATCTCTTGAACATATATTCACGCACATCCCGCATCCTGTGCACTTTGAAATATCCACATATTCAATAAAGGCAGGAGTCCATTTCTTCCCTGACTTTGTCTCACCCTGATAATAACTTCCTTCCTCAATTTCACAGCAGCTTTTCATGTTATGTTGTTAGACTTACAAGCAGGGCAAATAACGTGTTTTCCAAGCCCTTTGAATTTGTTTCCACAGTCCAAGCAAGTATACTCTTTTAAATCCATCTCTATATTTTCCACATCGAATTCAGGCATATCTATCATGCACATTGTATCACCTCACAACTTCATATACACATTTGTCATTGCCCACCTTTTATACCATGGCAATGATTGCAATATCTCATCTATATCCTTCCCAAGCTTTTCAGCATAGTTCTTTGCTCTATTGATATACTGATATGACATACCTAAGAAGCCCTTAGCTTCATGCTTCTCAGCTTCATGCAAAGCTTCTCTTAACCCTTTCTCATAGGTTTTTCTAAAAGGCTCAAGGTCTATAGCTATGCCCATGCTCTCTGCATAGCTTATAGCATTGTCAATATACACATCCATTCCATATGCATCTCCTATTGTAGCATATCTTTCAGCCTCTTTAAGCATCTCAGCTATTCCTTTTTTATACATTGGTATAAACTTCTCAAGCTCTTTACTTATATCCTTATTGAGCTTTTCCGCAACCTCTTTTGCTTTTAATACATAAAAATGCATCTCGTAGAAGTAATCTTGCACAGCGTATTCTTTAGCTCGTTTGAGGTATGCATTTATATCTTGTCTCTCTTCATCAATTTCCTCGAGCACTGAATCAACATCACCTGCAGAGGTAATTTTTCCAAGTTTCATATGCACAGCCCTATCACAAACCTTTCTCACAAACTCCATGTCATGAGATACTATCACAAAAGTAGAGCCTGTTTCCTTTCTTGCTGTCAATATGGAGTTTGCAACCTCGTTCTTTGTTATTAAGTCCATAGTACCAGTAGGCTCATCAAGAATCACTATTGTAGGTTCTTTCATGAGAACCTGTGCCATCGTAACCCTCTGACGTTCCCCTACGCTTAGTTCATAGGGTGTTTTATATAGTATTTCCTCTGCTGTAGCTTCATCAAATCCTACAGCTTTTAATGTGGTTATCGCCTTTGTTCTTGCAAGCCTCTCTGGTAATCTTATACCTATGGATTGGGTTAGGTTATGCATTATATTCCTGTAAGGATAGAGGGAATACTCCTGATGTAAGTAACCAATATGTGGCTTTGCCCTCCCCCTGAAATCTGTTCCTTTTTCAGTCATATCAACCCACATATCCCCGATTCTCACAGCAACCTTGCCACTATCTCTCTCCATTATACCTGCTATTATTTTAGAAAGCGAGGTTTTTCCTGCTCCACTTACCCCAATTATTCCAAAGATTTCGCCCTCATAAACCTCCAAACTAACTCCATTCACAGCAGGAATCATGCCTTTATAGTAGGAGTAATACTTCTTCTTCACGTTCTTAAGAAGAATAATGGGTTTGCCAATAGCTATTTTCTTCTGAGTAACCTCTTTTCTCATCAAGGAAAACCTTTCAATAATCTCATCTGGCTTGCCTGTATCAAGGATTTCTCCTTTGTCTAAAAGAATCACCTTCTCAGCTAACTCTTTCAGTACATGGGGTAAATGAGAGGTAATAAGCAAGGTCATGTTGTACTCCTGCCTTGCTTTTAATATGCTCTCATGCACCAGTTTGGCTGTGTTGGGATCAAGAGTGCCAGTAGGTTCGTCAGCAAGCAGAAGCATGGGAAACTTTGCAAGCTGTCTTGCAAGCACAACCCTCTGTTTCTCTCCTCCACTCAGTTCTTTGCCAGTATAGGTCATTCTGTGGCTGAGCTTCACCTTTTCTATCAGCTCTGCAGCTATATAGGGACGTTTATCTTTAGGTATATCTGAGTACTCAAAGCTATGCATGATGTTCTCAAGCACTGTCTCGTCACCATATAACCCAAAGGTTCGCTGCATCATTATGGCAGTTCTCTCCATGATTTTCCTGTGCATGTGCTTTGAGTTGAGATAATCTATTCTTCTAAGCTTGGTTATTCCCCCACATTTACATTTTCTTCCAGAATAGCTTGGAGGCTCTACTCTCTTGCATCTCTCACACAAAGAGATATTGAAGATTATCTTGCCTTCAATATGCTCAAATTCCTCAAAACCTCTAAGCAAATGCAGAAGTGTGCTTTTTCCTGCCCCACTCTTACCTATGATACCTATGCTTTCACCTTCATTGATATCAAGATTTATATTCCTGAGAATCTTTTTGTTATTAGCGATTATACTAAGGTTGCGTATCTCGATAAGTTTCATAGCTATACCTCCTTTTTATTTTTGCTCTTAACAACCTCGCATGAGAGTATTCCCTGGAGCATTTCCTTAACATGCTCTTCAGAGAGATCAAGAATCTTTGAGATGGCATTACTCTTTATGGAATAAACCACAAATTTTCCATTCTTCTCTGCATTAACAAGACCGCAGTTTCGAAGACAGGTTAGGTGATGCGAGACAAGACTCTGATCCTTTCCTATTGCCTTGCATATATCACTCACGCACATGGCATGGTTTTCTTTCAAAACATGGAGTATGGAAAGCCTGGTTTCATCACTTAAAGCACTGAAGAAATGCTTTTTTGCAGTGGTTAAATCACCATTCAACATATGAACATATGTTCATGTTTTGGTATAAAAAGGTTTGGTTTTAAGCATGTACTACAACTATGTAACAATATCATCCAAACTGAGCAATTGTTTTATTTCATTCTCTTGTTTAAATGCAACAAGATTTCCGAGAAGAAGAGTCTTAAATCCACTTTCTTTATAATTTATAACAAATCGTTTTTCACTCAGCGATAAATTAGACAATTTTGATGAAAAGTCATCCAGACTTATTTTTTCATTCTCCGAATGCAACAAATATCGATTTTCATCGAAAATAAAAACCTGTCTCACTTTATCACAATCGTCAAAAGGCATGGAAACAGTTGGATAATTTACTTTTTCAAAATCATCTTTGTTGCCATGAACCATTAAAACATATTTCGCACTTGGTAGATATTTACCCCAGCTCAATATCTTTTTGCAGAATTCACAAACTTCGATAGCTCTGCTGTCTGATTTTATTGATGATAATTCATTTACGGGTTTATGGATCTACAGGTCATACACCTCTTTACACTGCCTTCAACCGATGACTTAAACTTAAAAAATTGTTCATAGATATTTTTATCACTTTTTGATTTATAAATTAATTTATCAAATTTTTTATATTTCTTTTTTGCAACTTTTTTATTAACATCATCAATGTTTTCTCCCACTCCTATAATAAACCCCAAATCACCACCGAATTTTTTTATCATCCATTTATAGTTATCCGCATAACTTCGTATAATCTTCTTTCAAAAATTTTCTTATCCTTCAGCATAACTCAAGCACTTTGAAAATATATTCCATCCTTCTGAAATAACTGTCTTCATTTCATCTAAATTTTTAACAAATA
>CAZCRM010000115.1:0-4818 GCA_964501085.1 uncultured Methanosarcinales archaeon
TGAGAAATGCCCTATCTGCAATGCACCAAAAGAAAAGTTCAAAAAGGTTGATTGAGCTTATACAAAACCGGAGAAGGTAAACAGAGATATTGAATTTCCATTGTGGATTTAGATTTGAGATAGATGAATATTCAACCACCGCAGCTGATTAAAGCAGTGCTGATATTATTATTTTTTGTCAGTCCTGCTATAGGTGTTGAAATTTCCTTCTTCTCTGATTCTACAAGCAGTGATGTTACAGTATATTCTGACAAAAACCTTGAAGGAAAGGCAATATTCGAGCTTTTATACGCTGGACATGTTGTGGAGTCTCATGAGATTCCCTTGAAAATAAAGGCAGGTGAAACAGCGTATAAAGTGATAATATGGCAAAAAAAACCTACGCATGATTACTACATTGCTAAAGTACGTATCTACAATGATAGCCAGCTTTTAGGCAGTAAAACCTATCAGGTATCTTATGGTACTGTAGCTTTGCCAGATTTTCATGTGGTGGATTTCTCACCCTCCAACGACGGGGCACTGTTACTGCTCAGACCGTTCAAACCCAGTGTTGTGGACATAAGAATAGAACTCCTAGATAGTAACAACGTTGTGTATGCAGAGACAAAGCGAGATATCAGTGTTATCACTACCACAGAGGTGAGAACAAGATGGGGTGTGCTTCTCACCAACAACAAGAACTACACAGTTAGAGCAAAGATATTTACCCATAGGTTATATGCACCTCCACTTATCAACAGCTATATCGCTAATTTTAAAGCAACTCAGGAGGTAGAGATTTTACAGGATGATGTGGAAGTGGATGAGTATGGTGCGAGCGTTACTTTGAAAGGAAAATCCCAGGTACCGTTTGATGGTTTTATAGTTGTAACCGCAAGGAACATAGCAAATAATAAGACCTATACCTATCGTAAGCAGGTGGAGCAAATCTTGGTCTCAGGGAAGGAGGACACCACTGGAGTGGTATGGAAAGCTCTTCCTTCTGGCATATATGATGTGGAAATTAAAGCTGTTGATAAAGAAAATAACACAATAGATAGATATGAGAGCATACTCCGTATTCCTGAGGCTCCAGCTGTCGTAGAAACCCCTGTGAAAAGAACTCCTGGATTTATGGCATTAATAGCCATAATAACATTGTTAGCAGTATCAAGAAGGTTTGCGAAATGATAGATATCATTCTTAAAAATATAATGCATAGAAAGCTCAGAACGGGTTTAACAGTATTTGGTATAGCTCTTGGTATTTTTGCTGTGGTGGTAATGGGAAGCATGTCTGAGCATTTCAACCATACATTTGAGAAAACCATAAGTCTGACAGCAGACAAGATTAGAGTACTTCCTGAGAGTGGGTTTTTCGGCAGTGCTTTGAGTCAATCCACAGTGAGGGCGGTTAAAAGAGTACCTGGAGTAGCTGATGCTTTCGGGCTATTACAGGCACCTCTGAATCCAGAAAGTGTTGGGTTTTTCGGTGGAGATATTGTTATAGGCATTCCTCCTGAGAAGCAACCTGTTGCGATGAAGGATACAAAAATATCAGGCAGTTTTCTGATACCAGGAGATGGCTACAAGGCTGTGGTTGGGAGCAATGTAGCAAGGGAGTTCAATCTAAAGGTGGGAGATGAGATTGAGATAAAAAGCAGGAAAGGAGAAAAAGTAACCTACAAAAAGAATTTCACTGTTGTAGGTATTTTGGAGTACACTGGCTCATTTTTTGATAACAGTGTGCAGATACCCCTTGATACAGCACAGAAATTCTATAAACGCGGGAATGATGTGTCTATAATTCTTGCTATACCTGAGACAAATGCTGATCCTGAGGAGCTTGCAAAAAGGATAGCATTGAGTGTTGAGGGTGTTACAACCTTCTCACCCAAAGAGATAAAAAAACAGATAAAACAGTCCTTGATAGTTTTCAGTCTTATCACAATAAGTGCTGCAGTGCTTGCTGCAATTATAGGAGGACTTAGCGTAATGAACACCATGATCATGTCGGTTTCTGAGAGAACACGAGAATTTGGGTTAATGAAAGCTATGGGTGCTGAGACAAGAGATATTCTTTTTATGACCATAAGCGAGGCTGGTTTGATTGGGATGCTTGGAGGAATGCTTGGCATACTTGCTGGGGTAGCATTTGTGCATTATCTCAACGAATTCCTTATAGCTAAAGGAACAGTGCTTTTTCTGATAACACCACGACTGCTTGTCATCGCCATTATCTTTGCCACCCTTCTTGGCATTCTATCAGGAATGTACCCTGCGTATAGAGCGGCAAGAATGAAGCCTATGGAGGCTTTGAGGTATGAATGAGGTCGTGCTTAAAATCAGGAATCTCTCAAAAATATACATGCAGGGCAAGATACCAGTGCATGCTCTCAATGATGTGAGTTTTGATGTGGAAAAAGGAGAGTTTCTGAGCATTGTCGGGCCAAGCGGTTCAGGAAAATCCACCCTGCTTTCCATGATAGGACTTCTTGACAGACCAACAAAAGGAAGTGTGTTTATTGAAGGTGTTGAGATTACTAAAGTTAAAGAAAGTGAGGCTCCAAAAATACGGAGAGAGAAGATAGGTTTTGTTTTCCAGCATTTCAACCTGATACCCACACTTACTGCTCTGGAAAATGTGGATATAGCTATGCGTTTTGCAAGGGTTTCTAAAGCAAAACGAAAGAAAAGAGCAGTAGAACTTCTCACCCAGCTTGGACTCAAGGACAGGATGAATCACAAACCCTCTGAACTGTCTGGGGGAGAGCAGCAGAGAGTTGCAATAGCCAGAGCCTTAGCTAATCATCCTTCGATTATTCTGGCTGATGAGCCCACGGGAGAGGTGGATACCAAAACAAGAGATATGATCGTTGATATTCTGAAACAGCTCAGCGAAAAGGGAAAGACGATTATTGTGGTAACTCATGACACTGCAGTAGCAAGAAGAGCAAAAAGAGTAATCAGCATGAGTGACGGAAGAATCATAGATGATAAGCTACAATAATATTAAAAAATTAAAAAATTAACTTGTTAAAACGATCTCGATGCTGATATCCTTGGGCACCTGTATGCGCATTAACTGCCGTAAGGCACGTTCATCAGCATCAAGATCAATAAGTCGCTTGTGGATTCTCATCTCCCAGTGGTCCCATGTGGCACTCCCTTCTCCATCAGGACTTTTTCTGCAAGGTACAACCAATTTTTTGGTAGGTAAAGGGATGGGACCATGCATATCTACCCCTGTTTTCTTTGCAATCTCCTTAACCTGATTACAGATGTCGTCAAGAGTGACAGGACTTGTACCTGATAACCGAATCCTTGCTTTCTGTGCCATAAAAGATATTCAAATCCTTGGCTTAATATCCTGTACCATACCTGCCGCAATTGTCATTCCCATGTCTCTGATAGCAAACCTCCCAAGCTGTGGTATCTCCTTGACCTTCTCGATACACATTGGCTTGGTTGGTTTTATGGTAACTACAGCAGCATCACCAGTCTTGATAAAGTCAGGATTCTCTGCAATCACCTGTCCTGTTTTGGGATCAAGTTTTTTCTGAATAGACGTGATTTTACCTGCCACTTGAGCTGTATGGCAGTGCAGTACAGGAGTATAACCAACGGTTATGGCTGAAGGATGCTGAAGCACCACAATCTGTGCAGTGAACTCATCCGCAACCGTGGGTGGTTTATCAACATGTCCACATACATCTCCTCTTCTGAGATCCTTTTTCTCAACTCCCCTCACATTCCATCCTATGTTATCACCTGGGATTGCCTCCTTGATTTCCTGATGATGCATCTCAATGGATTTCACCTCACCTGAGGCCTTTGAGGGCATGAATATAACTTTATCACCAGGTTTCATCTTACCTGTTTCAACTCTACCTACTGGCACTGTTCCAATACCTGAGATTGTGTAAACATCCTGAACAGGTATTCTGAGGGGTAAATCCACTGGTTTATCTGGCTCTTTCAGCATATCAAGTGCCTCTAATACCGTAGGTCCCTTGTACCATTTTGTGTTCTCGCTCAGTTTTGCAAGATTATCTCCTTTGAAAGCTGATGTGGGGATGAATGGAATCTCATCGGTTTTGTAGCCTACCATCTTTAAAAGATTAATGAGATCCTTCTTCACCTCTTCATATCTTTTTTGGTCATAGTTTACCTCATCCATCTTGTTGAGGGCTACGATAAGCTGGTTAATACCAAGGGTTCTTGCAAGGAATACATGCTCCTTGGTCTGTGCCTGTACCCCTTCCTTGGCTGCACACACCAGTATCGCAGCATCTGCCTGTGAGGCACCTGTAATCATATTCTTTACAAAATCTCTATGTCCTGGGCAATCCACGATAGTGAAGTAATACTTATTAGTATCGAATTTCCGATGGGCCACGTCTATGGTTATGCCTCTTTCTCTCTCCTCTTTAAGGGAGTCCATGACCCATGCGAATACAAAGGATTCTTTGCCCTTTGCCTTTGCTTCTTCCCTGTACTTATCTATGATATGTTTGGGAATAGCACCGGTCTCGAACATTAATCGTCCTACGAGAGTTGACTTCCCATGATCAATATGCCCGATCATTGCTAAATTCAAATGTGGTTTTTCTGCCATGTATATATCTCCTTTAATTTTTTGTTAATATTGTTTTTGACCCTATTGTTATTTTTGTTTTTAAACCTTGCGTTAGTATTTTATTTTTCAACTGATGTAAGAATTATATGCAGAGGGGAATATAAGCTTATCGTATTTACATCCCGCTGGGAAGTAAAAAAGCCATGCCCAGGACGGGATCCGAACCCGTGACCTCCAGATTTCTCAGGAAGCAAGCGC
>CAZCRM010000116.1:0-4815 GCA_964501085.1 uncultured Methanosarcinales archaeon
GGTTGCTGAAAGGGGTGAATGCTTTACCAACTAAAAAACTTGTTGAAGCTCTTCATATTCCTGTGATAGCTTCAGGAGGAATCACCAGCTTAGAGGATATTAAAACAATCAAAGAAACAAAAGCTAAAGGGGTTGTGATAGGCGCAGCACTCTATGTTGGTAAATTCACACTGAAGCAAGCTTTGAAGTTTGAAGAAGGTTAAGATAATTTAAGATAATAACAATTATGTAGTTTGCCTGTGTGTTAGCCCAAAATTATGTTTCTGAGATTCAGACATGAGGTTTCAGAGGTACTCTCAAAAGCGCTTCGTGAGGCAGGATTTGAGAGTCATGAACTGGCGTTGAGCGAATCTGCTCATGCAGACCTAGCTTCTTCTGTAGCCTTTAAGCTCTCTTCAAGGTACAAACGTAACCCAGTAGAGATATGCAAAGCTATATGCAATAACATACGCATACCTCCTAACTCCTGTATTGCAAAAGCTGAAAGGGCAGGAGCTTACATCAATTTTTATGTGAGCAAACTTTTCCTGAACAAGACCATTGAGCGCATTCTGCTCGAGAAAGAAGACTTCGGAAAACTTGACAACAAGGGTAAGATCATTCTTGAACACACTTCAGCAAACCCTGATGGTCCTCTGCATATAGGTCATATAAGAAACTCTGTAATAGGAGATACCTTAGCAAGAATATTAAGACGTGCTGGTTTTGATGTTGAGACTCAGTACTACATAAATGATATGGGTCGGCAGGTTGCTGTGGTGGTATGGGGGCTTATGAACTTTGAGCTTGATACAACAAAAAAACCAGACCATGCTATTGCAGAGATCTACATCAAGGCAAACAATTTCCTTGTTGATGAGAAGGAACACTCGCCAGAGGTTGATGAACTCATGAAGAAATATGAAGCTGGTGACCCTGAAACTATGCAGAGATTCAAGCATGCCATAGATACCGCCATAAAAGGAATAAAAGAAACCCTTGAGAGAATGAACATCCACCATGATAGCTTCATACTGGAATCAAGCTTCGTATGGTCTGGGGATGTTGATAGAGTTATTGAAAAAATAAAGCAGAAAAAGCTTGCTGAGATAAAGGATGGTGCTCTCATGGTTGATCTCAGTAAGCAAGGAATTCAGAAACCTTTAGTGCTTCAGCGCTCTGATGGCACTTCCCTTTATACAACCAGAGATATAGCATACCATGAATGGAAAGCAAGGAGATGTGATAAAGTAATTGACATACTTGGAGCGGATCACAAGCTCATCTCATCCCAGCTAAAGGCAGTGCTTAAGATGCTCAATATTCCTGAGCCTGAGATCGTAATCTTTGAGTTCGTATCCTTACCAGAGGGGTCGATGAGCACAAGAAAGGGTGTGTTTATTTCTGCTGATGAGGTGCTTGATCAGGTAGAAAAAGCTGCCTATGAAGAGGTGAATAAGAGACGACCAGACAGTAAAGAAGAGTTCAAAAAGAAGGTATCAAAATTCGTGGGCATAGGCGCTGTACGATATGATATCATCAAGGTATCTCCTGAAAAATCCACTATATTCGACTGGAAAGAAGCCTTAGACTTTGAAAAACAGGGCGCACCCTATATCCAGTATGCTCATGCAAGAGCTTGCAGCATTCTCAGGAATGCGAAGGAGAAGGGATTTGATTTTGAAGCGTATGACCCGAATCTTTTAGCTGAAAAACAGGAAATTGCCCTGATAAAAAAACTTGCGTATTTTGAAAATGTGATTGATACCTCGGCTAAAGAACTGAAACCCAATCTTATAGCAATATATGCAAGAGAGCTTGCAGATGCCTTCAATCAGTTCTATAAGCATGTACCTGTGCTTACTGCACAACATGAAATTAGAAAAGCAAGGTTAGCCCTTGTTGAATGCTCCAGAATCGTTCTGGCAAGTACTCTCGATACCCTTGGAATAACCGCACCTGAATCCATGTAAATCATGAAAGTAATCTCTGTTGTAGGATATAAAAAATCAGGAAAAACCGCCCTTGTGGAAAGGCTGGTGACTGCGCTCAGGAAATATGGTAAAGTAGGCACAGTAAAGCATATGCATGAGCATGAGATTGAGAGTGAGGGGAGTGATACATGGAGACATGCAAGGGCTGGAGCTCTGGTTGTGGTGGCTGTGACTCCTAAGGAACTTGTGAAGTTCTCAAAAGGTAATCTTGGAGATGCATTGGATGAGCTTGCAGATGCTGGTGTGGATTTTGGAGTGGTTGAGGGTTTCAAGGAAAGCACTCTGCCCAAGATCGCTCTCGGTAACATCAAAGCCAAGAACGTTGTTATAAGATTGGAGAGGGCAGAGCAGGCAGACATTAATAAGATAGTTAATATCATTCTTAACCAGCCAGAGTATCATACCCTAAAATCACTGATAAAAAAGGTCAAATCAAACCCTGAGATAGACAAAGCTGGTGCCATAGGTAGCTTCACAGGCATTGTAAGAGGAATAACAGGTAACATACATACTCAGTTTCTTGAATTTGAAGCATATGACGAGCTTGCAAAGCAGAAGATGGATAGGATATGCTCTGAGCTTAAAGAAAAGGAAGGCGTTATAGATGTGGTGATTCATCATAAGACAGGAGTTCTTCATAAGGGTGAGGATATTGTGTATGTTGTTGTTGCAGCATCCCACAGAAAACAGCTCTTTCCTGTGCTTATAAATGCTGTTGAACGCCTTAAGAAAGAAGTGCCGATATGGAAGAAGGAGCACACCTTAGAGGGTGAATGGTGGGTGCATGAATGACTATTTCCCTTCCATAAGTATGCGTTTCTTTTTCAATGTTTTTATACTGAAATAGTAATACCCTGCTATAATGAGAGAGGTGATGAAAAAGAGTATAGCAAAGTAACCCAGCATCCTTGGAGCGCTTTTAGGATAGTACTTCACTGATATGAATCTATGCTCAGGGTAGGGATGTTCCCATATAAGCACCTCTCTTCCAAAAGAGTCTGTGGTTATATTATCTGGTTCAGGTCTTGCAATACCAAGAAACTTAGAGCCCGTGGTGTAGTTTTGCGGAAGAACCACTCTAACACTTTTGTTTTTTATCAGAGAGATGGAAAAATCCTGACTGCCTGAATAATATGTAAACGCCACAAAACCACTGAAACTGGTATTAAACTCAAACAATATAAAATTTTTACCAAATATGGTCTTTTTTGAGACCTTAAAAGTAACATTCTTTCCTGAAGAATCAACAGCAATAGCGTTTTCAACAACTCCATTATCGCCAGGAAGCAACATAACCGTTGTTTTGTTCATGACATGCTCTACCACCTGAACTGAGGATGCTTTAATGTAGTATATGGTGGTGTTATTGATACCTGGGAGTTCATACTCCTGTGGAGTGCCTTTCTTAACTTCATTAAACATACATCCTGCTACGATGGTAGAGAGTATCACCAGAAGAAGAACTCTTCTCATCACTGCACCAGCATGACATCGGGTTTAATCTTCACGATTTCAAGCCCATCCTTAAATACCCTAATAATACCCCCACTTGAAGAAACGGTGATAGCTATGGTTTCGGTATCTCTTGTTATGGCGGCTGCAGAAGCATGTCTCCCTCCCAAGCCTTTCTCCACCTGAACATCTCTTGCATCAATATCAAGATATCTTCCAGCAGCTTTTATAATGCCTGTCTCGGTTATAACAAACATACCATCAAGCTGTGCAAAACTTTTCACTGTTTCCCAGCATTCAGGATTTACAATATCACAGTTTTCCTTTGGTTGACCTTCAAAAGGATTGAGTAAAAGCTGATGTGATCTTCGTAAGACCTCGTCAGAATCACCGATGATAAATCCTGTTCCAAAAAGCTTCCCCTCTCTACCTTCGGTGGCTATCTGAAGCGCTATATTCAGCACAGCCTTTATAACCTTTGGTTGTGCTCTTTCAGTACAGCTCATGAGCTTTTTCATGATATCGTTGGTTGAGAGGTCATAGACGATGATTGAGTCATAATCCTTCATCCTCATGACCCCAACCACAATACCTTCTGCATCAATGAGGTTATTGATAAATGCTATAACGCAGGCTTTACTGACATCATCAGCACAATATCTTGCCCTGTCCTCCAGTCTTTCATAAAGATTCTTATCACCACTCTCAACGTAGTTTGCAAGGTGGTTAATCATCATCAGTCTTCCACCTTTAAAAACAAGCACGGGTATACTTGTTGGCATCCTGGCAAGCTCTTCTGAAAAGGTGATGATAGCAACCGCATTGAGTTTCTCGGCTATCTCAAGAGCAGCATTTGAGATGATTGTTAAATCTCTTTTGCCTTTAAACATGATGGATTCCATGGTTATTATTAATCTCTTATTAATTATTAATCTGATATATAGCTTAGGGTTAAATTATATATTATTTAAATATTTAAAATACTCCTCAAGTGTTGGGATTCTTCCAAGGATTGATACTATGGCTGCAAGCTGTGCTGAGCCAAGATATACCTGTGCGTTGTTACCCATACGATTATCAAAGTTGCGTGTGGATGTGGAAAATACTACAGAGTTATCACTCACCCTTGCTTGGTTACCCATGCAAAGACTACATCCTGGGATTTCAAGTCTTGCTCCTGCTTCCTTGAAGACAATAAGCTCTCCATTCTCATTAAGCTCTTGTTCAATCAGTTTAGTAGGAGGAGCCACCCACAGCCTTGTTTTGATTTTTTTTCCTTTTAATATTCTGGCAGCATGCTGGTAATGCTCAATATTCAGCATGCATGAACCTATGAACACCTCATCTATTTTTTCTCCAGCAACCTCTGATAATGGCTTTATGTTATCAG
>CAZCRM010000117.1:0-4813 GCA_964501085.1 uncultured Methanosarcinales archaeon
TTTAGCATTTTAAAACCCTTACTTCCAGATTTTTCGGAAACGCTTGAGCAAAGCTAAAAAGCATTAAAAAGAAGGTTTAGTTAAATATGTTTTAGATTTTAATTTTTTAAAAGCTGAGAGCCTGGCTCGAAGTATTCACTTGTGGCAAATGACGCAAAAGCCTTGCATCATTTCACAATATTCTCACTGGATGCCCCATACTTGGAAGGACATTTTGTTATCATCTTGTAGGCTTGGAACTCACTACCGTTAAACCGTCCTGTAACAACCACCTGAATATAGGAGTATCGTGAAGGAATATTTGGCTTCTCACCCGTATAAACAACATCCATTGTGGCGATACCATCGGTCATCTTGAAGCGCAGTGTGCGATTGAGAGGGTCCCATTTGTCTGTTCCAGCGACCATAGAGCCATTAACCAAGATGATTTTTCCCTCTAAGCTTTGTTTTTCAGCAATCGCCTCGCTTACCTCATACTGGTTTGAGGTGATGCCTGTGGAGGCAAGATAAATCAACAGAATCACTATCAATGACGCTCCTAACACAAAACGTTGATTCCTGTTCATTTGTATCATTATGAACTAATACCTCTTTGACCTTAAAGTTTTCTTTTCGTCATCTGCTTGAGAAAAAAGCGAAAAACGTATAAAAAAATAACTAACATAGATTTTTGCACCATCCTTGCTTAGTATTGTGCAAATATCATGCTCAACCCATGAACACAAAATGCTAAATCTTATTATCTATGTATGCATCATAAAAGCGCCAAAAATTTAAAGAATGAATGCTCTAAGGGTTGCAAAAGAGGTGAAAATGTTATGGGTGATGAAGATGATAATCGGCAGGCACATCATTGCAGAACTATATGGTGTAGAGAAGGAGCTGATATCCCTTGAGAGCGTGGTAAGAGACATCGTTGAAGGCATTGTTGAGGAAGCTGAGCTGACAAAGATAGGAAGTGTTTACAGGCAGTTTAATCCTCACGGGGTGACTGGCGTGGTTCTGATTTCAGAAAGCCACATCAGTCTTCATACCTGGCCTGAGTACAGAATGGTGAATCTTGACATCTTCACCTGTGGGGATTCTGATAGAGCGGAAAAGGCATTTGATCTCTTTTTAAAACGCTTCAAACCTGAAAAATACAGACGGTATGTGCTTGACAGGGGATAAAAATGTATAGGATAAAAAAACAGATTCTTCAGGCAATAATAAAGGGAAATACCTCAATATATGCGTTAGTAGACAAACAGGATGCTTCTCTTGCAGAATTTGTGGCAGAAATAGAGGAGATGGAAGGAGAGGGAATCATCAGAAGAGAAGGAAATAAGGTTATGCTTACCAAAAAAGGGATGAGGTTGTGTGAGGAGCAGAATATAAAAGGTATGGAGGTTGCATGTGATGAGTGTGAAGGTACGGGATATTCAGTGCATGAGTTTGAGGATGTACTTCAAGAGTATAAAAAAATTGTAAGTACAAGACCCGTGTCTGTGGAGCAATATGATCAAGGATTTATAAGCAGTGAGGGGGTTATACAAAGAGTTGAGTTTATCTATGAACGAGGGGATCTGGTAAATTCTGAGATTCTTGTTGTGGGTGATGATGATCTCCTCAGTGTTGCTGTAGCTCTTACAGGCATGGCAAAACAGGTTACCGCTCTTGATATAGACAAGAGGGTTGTGGATTATATAAATACAATCGCAGACAGCTATTCGTTACCTCTTGAAGCTCATGTGTATGATGTTCAGAGAGCTTTGCCAGAACACCTCAAGGGCAGGTACCAGGTGTTTGTCACCGACCCTGTGGAGACGATACCAGGAATAATGCTGTTTCTCTCGAGAGGTGTTTCAGCCCTTAAAGGTAAAGGGTGTAGTGGATACTTTGGACTTACAACCCTTGAGGCTTCAAGAGGGAAGTGGTATGAGATACAGAAGATGATTCTTGATATGAACTTTGTGATTACCGATATTAAAAGAAGATTCAGCGTGTATCCCATGGAAGAGAAGAGTTTTCTTCGTTACCAGCATAAACTCCCCATATTCAAAAAACTGGGTAGTATGGACAATTATGACTGGTTTAAATCAAGCCTTCTCAGGATAGAGGCTATTAATACTCCAGTACCTCTTTTTGATGGAGAAAAAGTGCTGGATAAAGAACTGTACATAGATGAGGAAAGCCTCGCCACACCACATATGTAGCTATCGCCTAGAAGAACCTGGATGCAAGGGTGGATTTGGTTTCACATATCTCACTGAATCCACAGTATATACATGGAGCATCCTTGGGTCTTTCTGGCATGAATCCTTCCTGAATCCTTTTTATCCTGTTTCTTATCTGCAGAACTTTTCTTCGCTCATATCGATGCAGTTTTACCTCTCTCACATAACCCCATCTTGCATACTCAACATATCCGAGCTTGACAGTGTTTTTATAGTTCTCTTCAATCAGAAGTGCATACGCTGTTAGCTGGAGTCTGTCGCTTTTCCACACTCCTTTCTCAGGCATATTGCCTGTTTTTATGATTGAAGGCACCAACTCGTTGTTTATTCGTATCACCTTGTCAGGACTACCTAATAACCCAAATTTTTCGGAGCGCAGTAAGGGTTCAACCTCAACCACATCAAAGGAATAAAAATCAGCATTCTCTGAAAGATTTGAACATATGCTTTCAAGATATGAGCATACCTCCACCACAGAGTTTGCAAGCATTTCATCATCAATGTCTGACAACTCTGCTCTATAAATGAAACGAATCTCCTTGGATATCCTGATGAGTTCATTCTTTAGGAATGCTATCATATCTTCATTATGCAGAGCAGATGCATAGGATAGAGCAAGTTCCTTGAGTATCAGATGCTTGGGCTTGATCTCTTTTAACTCATGCCCTTTAGCAACAAAATAACACATTCGTGGACAGCGCAAATAGGTGGAGATATCAGATACTCGTATCATGGACTGAAAAAAAATTACATAATTTAAAAGCATTGCCTTTTAAAATAGGATAGTGGGCAAGGAGGGAGGAGTTTGGGGGGTTGAAGTGGGAAAAAGAGGTTGCCCACTATCATACCTTGTATTATCCATTGGTAAATTTAAAGTTTACGGAAATACGAACTTTTATATACTAAAAGGTAGTCTTGGTATAATGGGCAGGTAAACATCTTTTTTTCAAACTAACCCCCACTCCCCAACCTGCCCAATATTATTTTCCCCAGAATGGATTTTCTCTGCGCTTTATTTCCAAAAACTGCTTTAAAGCCTGTTTATCCTCAGTCTTCATGGATTCGAAGAGTTCCTGCTCAGCAATCTTTGCATGCTTCTCAGGCACATCGATATAAAGCGTGTCCCCTTCCTTTATCTGACGCCCCACCACAGGTCCTTCTATTGCCACTGCAACCTCCTGTCCTGAGGTTGCCACACTCAGATTCTCATTATGCTGCTGGATTCCCTTGATCTTTCCAACAACAACCCCGTCTTCTCTAATCACATCAAGCCCTGTTTTGATGATACCACCTAACACGCGCACGCCCACAACTGCAGGTTTGCTCTGTCTGAAGATGCAATCTGGCAGTATCCTGAAACTACCAGGCATGATTATGGCTTCATAGCGCTTCTTTTCCATAAGCTTCTTCTGCTCCTTCATCCACTCCTGATAATCTTCTATAAGCTTGTAGATGACATCGTTTATGAATACCGTAATATTCGAACCCACAAGTTCTTCTCTGGCATCAGGCAGGATATCCACATTGAAACCCACAATTACAGAGAAAAGAGGATCCTTTATGGTTTTTACCTCCATGATATCACGCCTTGAGATATCCCCTATATCTGATTTACGTATGGGTATGTTCTCTTTCCTAAACTCATTCATGAGCGCCTCAAGTGAACCTATGGTGTCTGCTTTAATCAATATTCCCTTTGACTCTGTTTCCATACGTACAGCATCAATCTGAGATTTTATCTGGCTCATCACTTCCTCAACATTACCTTCTGCCACCCTTATCTCAGAACCTGCAAGAGCACCATCAAGGTTAGGGGCAGCGATCTTAACACCTGACGCTGCAACCACCTTCCTAACATGTTTGAACTTCTCTTCAGCACGAATCTCGGAAAGTGGTCTGGGTTTTAAAAGAGCCCTTATCCTGGTTACAATGGGCTTACCCAGACTTCCCACGACTATAGTATCTCCCACCTTGAACTCCCCATCATACAGTATCACATCAAGTGTAGTGCCGAGTCCCACCTCTTCCTTAACCTCAAGGACTGTTCCGATACCAGGTCCTGTTGCTTTATAGGTTAAATCCTTTTCAAGAAACTTCTGAGCCAGTCCCATCAGCACCATGAGCAAATCAGGAATACCTTCTCCAGTTTTTGCACTGGTGGGTATTACCCCGATATTTCTCTGAAAATCTCTTATTCTATCATATCTGTCTGAACTGAATCCAATCTCATAGAGCTTGCCTATGATAGCATAGACCTTCTCATCCAGTGCATTTTTCACATGTTCAGCTTGTTGAGGATACGAAAGTATGAAAGGCTTTCCTGGTTTGGCATTCCACCCATTTATTGTGTCTATTTTGTTGGCAGCGATCACAAACGGAGTTCTAAACCTTTTCAGAATCTCAATCACCTCTATAGTCTGGGGCTGGAAGCCTTCGTTTACATCAATCACAACTACTGCAAGATCAGCTAATGCTCCGCCTCTTGCCCTGAGGGTTGTGAAGGCTCTATGACCAGGCGTATCGATAAAGAGTAGCCCAGGCACTTTTGTCTTTACTTTGAAGAGATCCCCAGATAAGCGTTTTATAACATCAAGAGG
>CAZCRM010000118.1:0-4727 GCA_964501085.1 uncultured Methanosarcinales archaeon
ACCATGTTGCTGTTCCATGCAGAGTATAAATCCCTTGACCTCCACATGCAGTGCATCTCCACATTATTATCTTCAAGATTCCTGAACCACAGTCTTTGCAAGCATGGCTGATCCTCTTTCACAAAAAGATCTCTTTCGGGAATCCAGGTGATTGCCTGCAGTCTTCGAGAGCCTTTTCTACTTAAAGCATCCCTTATAGCCTTGAGCTGATCCACATCCTTATTGCGGGAAGGATAGCTTACCAGCCTGTCCATATAGTTGTACTCAAAACCCTGTTTCTTCCAATCATAGCCCCTCTCCCATTGCTTTAAGTACTCTTTTAAATGCTTCTCTTTAGTAGGAAATTGTGGGTGAAGCATGGGCTCTGAGAATGGATCAGTAATCTCAATAACACAGCACACATCTTTTGCTTTTTGACCATACTCGGTTTCAATAACCATGCCATGTTTCATGACAAAATTCACAGCCTTTTCCCATGCGGATGCAAGACCTACCGCATGAATCAAATGAGTTGGTGGATATTTCATGGTATATTACATGGTAATTATTATATGTAAATTTACATGGTAAAAAGTCATAGGCTATTGTACATCTATGCTAAAAATGCATTTACATATTATGGTTTGTGCTTTAGGACATAGCAGATTGTTACATTCGTTTATTATTTCTTTTGCATCCCTTTATCCAAGGAATCGTCTGATGTGAGCGGCTTTTATCACATTCTCAGCCACCTCAAGAGCATTCTTGGCTTTAAAGTCCTTAACAATTCTATCGGTTATGTGAGAATGTTCCTCATCAGCATCAATGGTGAAGAAATTAGAGAGCTTTTCAATGTTTAAACCAAACATTTTAACGTTATTTACATTTAGGTATCTTAATGAGGCCTCCACATCTTTTGAAAACTTGGTATTTTCTATCAGGAACTCTATATCTCTATCATCTAACCCAGAAAGACCAAGTATCTCAGGGGGTATTCCAATTGAGTAGAGTGATGCGCAGAATTCTATTGCCCTTGGAAGATGGATCGACCCTACGCTTCTGGAGTAACCGAACAAACCAATATGAAGTTTTCTTTTCCGTCTTTTTGGTATATGTACTGAGATCTCATTCACATAACACGAAAGCTTCTGAATGTCTTTGATATATGCTGAGGAAAGTTTCTCTATTATTTCCATAGATCTTTTTTCGTCTATGGAATGAGGTTTTCCCCTCTTTGTTGAGTTCAATAGACCTATTGCGCTGATTACATCCTTCTGCGGATAGTCATACTTAAAGGCAGACTGAATGGTATAGGTCTGCACGCTTGGGTATTCATTCAATGTGTTTGCGACTGTATATGGTGTGAAACCCCCCCTGAAGGGAGACGAACCCATGCCAAGGATGGGTAGAATGTCTATTGAGAGGCGTTCCTCTAGTTCATGCAGCTTCTGGAGAGCAATACTCACAAGAAGCATTGCGGACGCCATTCCATAGTTCAGAGCAGGGTCACTCCTAGCAAGAAAAACACGCTGGTACTCTATTTTCTTGTCAGAGACATAATTTCCTACTATCTGGTCAGAGGAGAGGATGCTCTCTTTGTTCTCTAAAAGCGGTATCACATTGATCTCCTCTGGCTTAAAACCACCAACCCATTCCCCCACACTGATATCATAGGGTATCAACTTCTCCTTATCAATCACCACCTTTTTATAATAGTAGTATATTCTATTTAGTTCATGATGGTTTGAGGTCATGGGTAGTATTACCTCAAATATGGGAGGAACGTCAGATCCGCAGAGCCTTGCTGCATCAAAGCTTCGTGGTATGGACTCAAGGGATTCCAGTAGGATTTTTGCCTCATCTTTTTCTACAGTAGGATTTGGGATCCGTAGGGTGAGGAATACATCCCTGCCAAGCACGGTCTTACTAAAAAAATCACTGTATCGCGTTATCAATTTCTTGACCACGAAGGTGTCTACCTCTTTTCCCTCGCAGTCCCACATCTGCTCTCTGCATCCAAGAGAGTACATGTAAAACGCCTCTTTTATCTCTGCATCGCCCTGAAGTACAGCATTGTCTGTGAAAAAGGGCACAGTCACATTGTCTGGATGTTGGGTTGACATGCATCTAGATAATCTCATCACACACCAGATGATTGTTAACCTTTATCTTTATTATGGTTAACAATAACTCCTCAGAGTCCTACATACGGGTTTTGTTCTACCTGAACTCAGCAGTGTAAGTAATAGTTTTTGAGCCGTCCTTAGGTATATTTACTACAAACTCAATGGTATTGGCATCTCTCTTTCTGTACTGCTCTGAAGCTTTGGTTATCTCCCAGTCGCCATGAAGATGCTCTATTACAGTTATCTTTACCTCCTCATTCTTATGATTCTTCAGTTTTATCTGATAACTCTCACGCAATCCATAGCTGCCAAGTCTTTCTCTGTGCATTACTGTGCGTTTACCCATAACATCAAAGGCATTCCCCACATTAATCCTCAGATTCTCATCCTTGGGGGTATGATCGATGCTATCCTCACCCAGGAACTGAAGCTGACCATCATTATCAGCCTTGTAAACCCTGACCACACCCTTTGGAAGAGGTATGCCAAGTCCATTTTTCCTGGAATTTGTTATATTAAGGGTCACCCTTACCTTTTCTCCATACCTTAATCCATCATAGGAATATTCTTTCGTTACAGGCACTTCATCTGCACTGAGCAGGGATATCTGTTTTATTTCGTTGTTATTCAGCGTTGTTGGGCGCTGGAGGGTGTAGATGTGGTATTCAAACAGACCTGCTTCTCTGAACCCGTCTGAAAGTTCACCAATCACAGGAGTGGGCGTGGGGTATCCTTTCTCGTATAATGCCTCACGCTGTGTTTGGTATATTCTATTGATCTCACCAGCCACAAGTTTCAGTTTTGCGTCAGGATAAGAGGCGCCAGCCCTGTTCTCGATGGTCACCCAGCCTTTGATATTCGCAGTGGTATCGTTCTGGACTATGATTATATAGTTGGCATTCCAGTCCATGCCATCTGTGAGATACGTTGTTTCCACTTCCCTGCTTCCTGGGGTGTCAGTATATATCTGCCAGATAAGTGTGGGCTTTGTGAGAATATATGAGGTATCAGGATACTCTATTCTATCTACCTTGTTCAGCACAATGATACCCTGCTGGGTTTGAAGCGTGATACCTCCTGTGTAGCCAAGAAGCTTGCCTGTGAATGTTATATTATCAGAGGTAACTTTTATAGTTTTATTTAGATATTTATTCATTAATTTATCAGCGCTTACCAAGTCATACTCATAGTTCTGCTCCACCACTATTGTATTTGGACTTTTGGTATCCCTGAACATCACAGAGGCTGGGTCGATCATAGAGGCAACGTCAGCATATTTAACAATATTATATCCTCTTCTGAGATTCATTATCCTGTATTCTTTTACCAGCGCAAGACCATGGTACACTGTTACCTCAGTTCTTGTTTTCTCCAAAGCTTCAGCTTTTGCAAGGGAGAGAAGAGCTATTTTTGACTCTTCCCCTCTCATGGTAACCTCATCTTCTATATTGCTCCAGTTGTTATCTTGCCTACTTTCCCAAAAAGATGCAAGGGAAAACAGCAGCATTATGATGAGTAAAGAAATGAATCTTTTGAGACCTATGTTATAATTTGGCATAGATTCCTCCTGATACAACTACTACGTGTTGCACTCATAAAAGATTTTCTTAAACTACGAATATATTCGTAGTTATAGCAATCTCTTTTAATATCTGTATCCATTAATAATTAGAATGCAAGAAAAAGAAGAAAATCCAGAAAACGAAAAACTCCTTATTCTGCCTCTGGGTGAGGAATCCAAGAAGATAACCAAAGTTATCTCAAACGATACCGCACGGCAGATAATCGAGCTTCTTGCTGATGCACCGCTTTCAGCATCAGATATTGCAGAACGCTTAAAAGCACCCCTTACCACTATTACCTACAACCTTGAGAATCTGGAGAGAGTGGGGCTGGTTAAGATTGAGAGAATCAGATACAGTGAGAAGGGAAGGGAGGTCAAGATCTATGCGCCTGTGAGGAAGCTCATCGTTGTGGTACCTGAGAAAACTGATAAAAAATCTGTGGTCGATGTTCTCAGGAGGTACATTGGTGTATTTCTTATAGTAGTACTTACTTCAAGCTTGATAGAATTTTTCACGAAAAATATTAGGAGTGCAAAAATAACCGAAGCATCGAAATCAGCCTTACCCATGCCTGTCACCACACCTACGCCTGTTGCTGTGCTGAATGAAACCACAAAAGGTGGCGAACTGTACAATGGGATGAGTACGCCCACTCCTACCCCAATGCCTAGTGTTACAATTGAATCCACTCAACCTGCAGCGATGAATGCATCACCTACCATGATGCCAACACCTACAGTGTCAGCACCAGACATTCTCACAAAGATTATAGACACGATTATTGTGCATCCAGGTCTAATGTTCTTTCTTGGATGTCTATTCGGAGTTGCACTGCTTATTATCATAGACCATCGGAGAAGGAGTTAAAAAGAGGATTGTGGTGTAAGTTTTTATATATACACTTCATGATTTTAATTTTATAAGGCGCCCAGCTTCGCTGCGTCCCAGAGAATATTGTTTCCTTTTTCAATGCGTGATTATATAAAGTTATGTGGATAACTATAATGACACTTCTTTTTCCTTGTTCCAATCTCTTATCCATTCATATATTGTTGAT